>NZ_JBQKDN010000016.1:0-48525 GCF_052121815.1 Collinsella sp. LCP19S3_B6 | reverse complement strand
CCGATACAATACGGAGAGGCGCAGCGATGCGCTCGGCGGCCGCACGCCGGCCGAGTTCCGCGCCGCGCTGGGAAGGGCCGCGTAACGGTCCAAGAAATCGTCCGCAGTCCCATTGAAATTCTGGGATGCGTTTTCCGCGGGTCCACATAAAAGAAAAGGACCCCTTTGCAGAGGTCCTAGTCAATTCAAGGTGGCGGGGAAGGGAATCGCGTCCGCGCGCTTCGCGGACGGACCGCTGCGGCGCTTGCGCGCCTTGCGAGCTACGCTGGCAAACGCTATCGCGTTTCCTCAGCTCCGCGCCCTCACGGGGTTCGATTCCGTGCGGGGGCTACATAAAAGAAAAGGACCCCTTCGCAGAGGTCCTAGTCAATTCAAGGTGGCGGGGAAGGGAATCGCGTCCGCGCGCTGCGCGGACGGACCGCTGCGGCGCTTGCGCGCCTTGCGAGCTACGCTGGCAAACGCTATCGCGTTTCCTCAGCTCCGCGCCCTCTCGGGGTTCGATTCCGTGCGGGGGCTACATAAAAGAAAAGGACCCCTTTGCAGAGGTCCTAGTCAATTCAAGGTGGCGGGGAAGGGAATCGAACCCCTGACACGAGGATTTTCAGTCCTCTGCTCTACCAACTGAGCTACCCAGCCATTTGAGGTGTGCCTTGTTTCAAGGCTTGATTAGTATAACCAAGGACGCGCTCCGGTCAACCGAGAATTTGAAAAAAGTTTTTGGACACCGCCTCGGTTCTGTAAAGCAGCACGTCAGAGACATCAACCGGCCGCAAGAAGTTTTTCGCTCAGGGCCTTCAAGCCTGCACTCGTTGCAAGACAGTGGGCGATACAAAGACTGAAGGGCGTTCCAGCACCGCCCAAGCACCGGGACAGGAGCACATGCGCCAGGGGCGGACATTTTCGTAGCGTGCAAGGATATTGCCGCTGCAATCAATAAAGGCAATGTCGATGGGATAAGCCATAAAACAGGTGTGGACCGAAGAGCAGGACGGAAACGCCATGACGAGCGGCAGTCCGTCAGCCGTAATCGGCACGAGGCCCAGCATGCCGCGCAAGCGTGCGCCAAAAGATTCTGCCACCATAAACTCTGCCGGCGACCAACCGAGCCTATTGAGCGCACGCACGTAGGCGATATAAGACAAGACGGCGCTCACATGACCACCCCCGGTCGCCACGGATCGACCGTAACCGCGCGCTCGTGCGACAGCTTCGCCGGCGTCCCCAGAGAAACGCCGGCAATGCTGAGCAATCTAGGCCACGGCTCATAGTACATGACGCAGGCATAGGTCCTAAACGTCCCGGACAGAGAGAGCAAGCCGTCGTCAGACGACGCCGAACTCTGCTCGCTCGAGACCTCGACCTGCAGATTATAGCCCTGCATAGCCGCCTGAATCTCGGACTGGACACGCACCGAGGCATCGACAGAGCTCTTGTCGCCCTCCCCTTCCGGCGCCACAGCGTGCGCCAGCACGATATCGGGCACCACGCGATCGAAGCGCGCAACGGCGCCAGCAAAGACCATGACGTTGTACACAATGAGCGCAAGCGCCAGCAAAACGGGAGCGACCACGGCCATCTCGACCGTCGCCTGGGCGCGCTCCTCGTACAAGACTGCACCAACGCCCATTACGATCCACCGCCCAAGGCGCCCGCCAGCGTAGCGACATCGACGGTAAGCGGGATGGAACCACCGCCGGGCAGAGGAATCTCCGCAAGTATGAACACCGTACCGCTAATGGTGCGTTCGACTTGATATTCCAACGCCTCGCAAAGCGCCTTGGGATCGGTCACGCCCAACGGAATACTTCGCAGTTTGTCTTGCGCTTGAGAGAGACCGGCAATGTCAGACCCCGGACTCTTAATGACGTTAGCGGAATCGGTCAGCACCGGCTTTCGCAGGCGCAAGTCGCACGGTTCCAAACCCAGCGCCGCCACGGACGCCGAAACGGTATCGCCGAGCCACGATGCAATGGAGCCCAACGCGCCGCTGCCCCCTCCTAGGTCTTTAATCATCTCGTCCATAAGTTCGTCGGCCGAACCTTGGACGTCTCCGTATCCCACAAGCAGGCGTCCCCAAACATCCATGACGCCATCGAGTACGCCGGCAACGCCGCCCGAGCGCTCTTCCAGTGTCGAGAAAAACCGCGAGAGCACGTTGTTTTGCGCCGTCGCGTTATCGGGAGCCAAAACCGCGGCAGAGATTGCACCGCGACTGCCGAGCGTAACCGGCTTATTGAATGAAGAGTTGAGCTTACCGGGACTGGTCATATCGCCCGAGACTGCAAAGGCAACCACGCCGTTGCGACCGGGCGGAGCGATACGCGGACGCTCGCCCGAAAGCGCTTTAATGGCCTGGTCAAACGCATTACCCGCGCGATCGGCCTCGTCCTCGGTCTGACGCTCAAGTTCGAGTTCTTTGTTGCGGCAGTCGACGTAGTCTTCCAGGGCGTCTTTGAACTTGTCAAAGTGGTATTCGAAGCCGTTTTCGATAGAAGTCGAAGGCGCTGCAACGGCACCGAGCGACGAAACGCCAAAATGGCATCTGTTGCATCTGTCCTGCCCGTCATAATCAGCAACCGAGGCTAACCCGCCTGGCGACCCCTTCTTATAGTTGGGGCAACTCGTTCCGTAATGCAGATACGTCTTGTCATCGATGGTACTAATTGGCCACGCCGCATCGGTATAGAGTTCCGTCGCTCGCACCTCTTCAGAGTTGCGCGGCAACAGCGGGATATGGGAAGTGACTTCATCTCCGTCCTCGGTTACATATGCACGATTGACCTCTGTACTCGCATAGGTGTAAAACGCCTTGCGCGCCGCCGACTCCGCCTTCGTCTCGACGCTTGAGCCCTGAGGTGCCTCGTTTGCAAGGCGCGAGCGGTAATAGGCCTTCGCGCGATCGAGCGCCACTTGCGGCTCCCATGTGACACTCGAGGCATAGTGCGGATTCTCAATATCCGAAAGCTTCGCCAAGCTCCTCGCGCGTTCCCACATGCACGAACAGCTTCCGACTGCGCCTCTGTCCGATCCGCCGCAGTCGGCAAGCCAGGCGCGTTCCTTGGCCTTTGACGTTTTCTCGGACGCTTTCTTCAGTTCCTTGGCAGCATAGTCAAGGTCTTTTGAGGCGCTCTCGACGGCATCGGTCGAGATCTCTGACCCTTTGAGCGCAGCGAAGTCCGACTCGGATGTCTTGGGCACGGCGAGCGCTGTGCCGGTATAGGTCACGTTATCGGTATCCTGCGCCGAAACAGCCTGCGTAGCTCGCGCGGCAACCAGATATGGCAGAGCCGTTTCGACTTTTTGCAAACCCTCCGACGCACTTTTGGCAAACCTATTGCGCGTTTTAATAATCTCAATCCCGGTATCGACCATATCGCTTGCGGCTATTTTCCCACCCGGCACCAGCATGGCAACCAAGCCGGTGCCGATTGTGGCAAACCCCGCCAGGCCCAAGCTCAAAATGCTCGCATCCACCACCGTGGCCGCTGTATGGTAGGACGATATCACGTTGGCACCCGCCAGAGCACCGCTATCGGCCGCCACCTGGGTATCCCCGGCACGCGACATACTCCATATCGCCGCCGTCGACGAAAACAGCAGCGTAAGCACCACAAGTATGACGACCGCCGAAGAAAGCGTAGTGTAGGCACCGTCCTCGATAAACAAGTCGATACCGGAGCGGCCCATGAAGCCGCCCCGCTTGCGGCGGGCATTCGACCGGCAACGACACACGAGCCCTCGCATCATTCGCAGCAGGCGACGCCTAATCCCACGCGGCAATCCACGAATCATAGTCTCCCTCCAGCCATCCGGGACGCGATCGATACGAAACGTCGACTTTCAACTCAACATTTCCTCCTCTCCCCACATTGCCCATGGCCTGCGCGAACGCGCCGATCACGGGCAGCGGCTTTACATCACCCGCGATAGATACAGACGAAACGCCCCCTGCGCCCGCCCGGCCAAGCTCGATATCCCACGACAGCGGTCCGCCGGCGTGAAAGATCGAGACATCGGGCACCGCGGCGAGACGGCGGCGGGCAAACTCCTTGAGGTCGTCGTCCTCCGCCGTCGTCGTGGTCATGAGCCGCGCCGTCTCGGCGGCGGCAGACTCCATGACCGCACGCGTATAGAGCAGGCACACCGGCTGCAGCGCAAGCAGGATGAGCGTCAAAAACGTCGGCAGCAAAAAAGCGGCCTCGACCGTGGACTGCGCCCAATCCTCGCGCGCGATATCAATAGAGCGCGATGTCTTTGGCGCCTGCGGCGGCGTCGATAACCGATGTCGAGGCGACGCCATGGGACGCCGCCCGTGCAGCCAACGCCGCCAAGCGTCCGTCGGTGCCGGCGCGCCAAAGCCCCGCAATCGCCAGCACGATGGAAAGCAGCGCCATGGTGACGATGGCGTACTCAACGGTCGATTGGGCAGACTCCTCGCGCAAGACGTCAAGCATTTCACGATCCCTCCTTTGACCCCGATGCTTGCGGAACCAAGCGCACCGCGCGTAAGCGGCACGAGGCGTCGCCGGCATCCGCGGCAACCGTCACCATGTCGACCCAGCCGCGCCCATCGCGCACGATGGCGCCCCATACGTTGCCCTTGATGTCGAGGTAACCGCTTAGAGCGAGCTGGGCTGTGGGCACCTCGCGATAGACACGCAACAGGTCCGCGGCAGCCTCGGTCATCGGTCGCTCCTCGGCCCATGTCAGCCGGGCTGCGACTGCGTTGTCCGCAGATGGACCCGCCGCAGCATCCGCCCGTTCGTCGAGGGCGCGCAGAAAAGTTTGTGCCGTGACGGCGGCATCCCTGTCGGCCGTGTCCCGCGCTTTGTCATCGGGAGGCGCCACCGCGCCCGAGCTCCCATCCGCGACGGCCCCAGAACGCTGCTGCCGCACGGCATTCAGCCCCCAGAGCGTCGCCGCTATCGCCACAATCAGGCAAGCGAGCACCAGCAGCACGCCAACAGAATGCCCGCCTTCTACAGGCTGTTGATGCCGTCTTTGATCGCGTTCCATAGCTTTTCGACGTTGCCCTTAAATGCAACGATGGCAATGATCGCGATTACCACGAGCACGCCGACCAAGATGGCGTACTCGGTGGTACCCTGCGCGCTTTCCTCCTGCACCAGCGCCTTGGCACGTTGACAGGAACGCATTGCACGGTAAAGCGTCCGGCTCCAAACCCTACCCATAACGTCAGCCATTTTGTTCATGTATTCCTCCCTACATCATCCCGCCTGCTCCCAGCAGCGGGCCCAATATGGATAACAGCAGTGCCGGCAAGATGAGCGTGCCGGTGGGAATCAGCAGCTTGACGGGCGCTCGTTCAATCTCGCGCTCGACCGCGGCACGATGGGCGGCGCGGATCTCGCGACTTTGGACAGCAAGGGTCTCGGCAAGCGGGGCACCCAGGGCGAGCGCTTGACCCACCGTAATGGCAAAGGTCTCGAGCGCCCGCACGTCCAGGTCCTGCGCGGCCGCCAACAACTCGTCCTCGCGCGCTCCCACGCCCACCTGCCACGCCATGCATGCCCGTTCAAGCCGAACAGTCAGCGCCGATCGACGATTGGCGCAAAAGATCTCGAGCGCCGCATCGAACGAAAGGCCGGCGGAAAGCCCCAGGCGCACCACATCAATCATCTCGGACACCTCACCGAGCGAAACCTGCGCTGAGTTGTCCACGCCAAATGCGCCCCTCACCCGCGCAATAGCGGCATCGATCACCGAATGGGCCGCAGCAACGACCAGCACCGCCTCGCCCCTGAAAATCTCCATGGTCTTGCGCACATCCGAGCGCTCCAGGCCCGTCGCGACAAATACGCCGAAGGCGCACAGGCAAGCCGCGGCGGCAACCAGGGCGCTCACAGCTCCACCCGCATAATGCGCCGGATAACCACCAGGGCGACGCCGTTAAGGGCAAGCCCCAGAACCACGGCGCCGGCGCCTACCGGCGTTGCGAGACCGTAGCGAAAATCTGCCGAAAGCAGGGCCAGCACCGCGCACATACCCGCCGGCATCGCCGCGACCATATGCGCCGACATGCGCGCCTGCGACGTTTTGACATCCAGGCGGCGCTTGAGCTCGATACGCTCCCCCACCATGCTCGACGCCTCGGACAGCAGATTGGCAAGCGGGGCACCGGTCCGCTGCGACACCTTGAGCGCCAACGTGACAAGCGAAAGTCCGGGGGCGTCGATGCGGACAAGCAGGTCGTCGAGCGCATCGGCAGCCGAAATGCCACAGTCGATCGCCGCCGCCACCCGCAGAAACTCGGTATGCACCGGCTCTTGCGCGTGAGCGCCCACAAACCGCATGCCCTGGGCCAGCGAATGTCCCGAGGCAAGCGACATGGAGAGTGCCGTAAAGGCCTCGGGCATAGCTTCCTCCACATCGCGCTGCTCGCGTCGGTGGTCAAAGATGTCGCGTGCGGCGCCCGCGGCAAAGGGCGCAACCGCCCCCAAAACAAAGCCGATGGGCGATAGCGACACCACGGCAAGTGCAAGGCAGCAGACGCCACTCGATAGCAACAGGAACGCTAAGCGTGAAGCATCATCCTCAACGACAAGACCGATGCGGCGCACGGGAACCAACGATACCCAGGAGCGGGCGATCTTTTTCAGCAGATCATTTTTCACCAGCTCGCGTGGCAGCTTCTCGGCCGCCGTCTCGAGCGTCTGGCGCACCAGCTCCGCCGGCGGCACCCTCGGCACATGAGGCTCCACTCCGCATACCGTCGCGACCGAAAACCCGGCAAGGCCCCCTACGACGAGGGGCACAACGACCTCCATTCGTCCACCTCCTCCTGTGTAAGCGTTCCCGAGCGCAAGCCCTCTGCGATAAACGGCGGCTCGCGGTTGAGGGTCCAGGTACGCTCGGCGGCATCGAAGGTCACGTAGCGCTCGAGTTCCACGCCACCCGACGCGCCGCGTCGCACCCCCGAATAGGAGGACACAAAACGCCGGCCGTCCGCATGGCGCTCGGACATCACGATGCCGTCAAGCGCCATAGCGATTTGTTCCTCGATAAGCTCGCTCGGCAGATCGATGCCATAGCGCGCAAGCAGCGTCAAACGCACCACGGTCTCTTGCTCGGTGCCCGCATGAAGCGTGGTGAGCGACCCATCGTGCCCGGTGTTCATGGCCTGCAGCATGTCGCAACATTCCGCACCGCGTACCTCACCCACCACAATACGGTCGGGACGCATACGCAGGGCGTTGGTCACCAGGTCGCGGATTGTCACCGCACCCTCACCCTCAATTGAAGCCTCGCGCGCCTCCAGGCGAACCACATGCGGGTGATGCGCGAACTTGAGCTCGGCGGAATCCTCGATCGTCACGATGCGCTCGCCGGTAGATATCTCGCACGATAGCGCGTTGAGCAGCGTAGTCTTGCCCGACCCCGTACCGCCCGCAACCGCCAAATCTTGGCGCAGCGACACCGCACACGAAAGCAGTTGCGCATACCAAAGCGGCAGCGACCCCAGGCCCACAAGCTCGTCCAACGAACAGATGCGATCCGAGAACTTGCGGATAGTGAGGATCGGCCCATCGATCGCCACGGGCGGAATCACCGCGTTGACGCGATAACCCGTCTTGAGGCGGGCGTTGACGATGGGACTGCGCTCGTCGATACGCCTGCCCAGCGGTGAGATGATGCGGTCGATGAGCACGCGAATCTGCTCGTCATCCTCAAACGCATGCTCGATGGGGTATAAGACTCCGCCGCGCTCAAAGAAAGCCGAGCGGCAACCGTTGACCATAATCTCGGTGACGGTGTCGTCCTCGATGAGCGGCTGCAGCGGGCCCAAGCCCACCACGTCATCCAAGATCTCGTTGATGATGGTCTCACGCTCGGGCGTCGCCAGGTCGGTCGGTTCTTCCACGTTGAGTGCCGCCTCCACCGCAGGACGCAATTCCGAGCGGGCAAGAACCGGATCGATGTAGGCACTGATGCGTGCCACCTCGTCGTAGCCCACGCGGTCCATCACGGCCCGCTTGGTGCGGCGCTTGACCGCACGGCGCCATCCCACATCGACAGGTGCCGTCGCCGCTGCCGCACCGGCTGCTTTGATTCTCGTTTGCAGGCTCATCGGCAATCACCCTCACGCGACCAGGGAAGGCGGATGCGCGGGCGTTCGGTGCGCGTTGCACGGTCGGCGACCATATCGCTCCAAGGCCCTACGGCGCACCCCAGTTCCACGAGCATCTCACGCGTGGCCTCGCGTACGCTGGTCGCAAAAGCGCTGGTCTGCCCCACTGCCTCGTCAGCGCGCCCAAACGCCATGAGCGCGGCGAGATCCTGCCCGCCATCGGCGATACGAATCTTGGAGCTCAACGCACAGGCAATCTCAAAGCGCATGGCGACATCCTCGTCCGCCCCACGCGCGCCAAATCGGTTGAATACGGCGCTCATGCGCGTGCGCGGCACGCCCACACGGCTCGCCAGCTCAATGACGCGCGCTGCAGACGTCGCGGAAGAAACTGCCGCATCACCCACGACAAGGCAACGGTCGCACGCCGCCACCGCAGCCGCCACGGCATCGCCCCAAAAGACCGAGGTATCGATAAGGACCACGTCGGACTCACGACGCAAGATATCGAGCAGCAGCTCTACCGGACGCGCCATGAGCTCGGCGCGCTCGGGCGCTGCGACAGGCCCCCAAAGCGTAACGCCTGGGGCAACGCGCATCGATGCAGCGACCACGTCTTGCTCCGCAAGTGCGCCCGCGACCGACGGCTCGATAAGTGTCGCCATGTCATGCGGGGCATCGGCGCCCAGCAAGTCATAGAGATTTCCAAACATTAGGTCCAAATCGAGTACGGCAGCTCGCAGACCCAGCAACGAAGCGGCATGCGCCATCGTGGCGACAATCGTCGATTTGCCACATCCGCCCGATCCCGAGACGGCGCAGATGACCGGAGCTCGATGCGACGTCGACGCAGTGTCTGCCAGCGGTGCAGGGGCTGACGACGTGGGCGGCAACGTCCCCGTCTCGCCAGCCGCACCCAAGTGCTGCGTCCACGCCGGCACGGCAGGCTGCTCAAACGGTAGGGGCGGAACTGGGGATTCCGCTGTCACGTCGACGTGCGGACCATCACCCGCGACAAGGCCCTCGACCTCATCGAGTCCATCGGCCAGGCTCACGCCGTGCACGTATCCCATATCTACGGCCAGGAGGTCTTCACCATACGGCACCGACGCTCCGGCGTCATCACATGCAAGGGGGCCCGGGGGGCGCCGAACATGCTCGGCTTCCGCTTTCCCATAGTCATCAACACGCGGGCCTCTTGTAGCGCGAGGCGCCCCGGGTTCCCTATCAACAAAAACATCGGGCTCAGGCGACACGCGCCAATCGGAATCAACCGCTCCCTCGCCCACATGTCCGCTGCCGCATATGCTGTGCGCAGCGATGACCTCGGTCGCCCCCGCGCGAAACAGCCCCTCGATATCCGACGGATCGAGCGCCTCTATCAACACGACGACGCGGCTCACGCGTCCTTCGGCAGTCAGGCGCGCGACGGTCTCTCGCACATCTTTAGTATCAAACAGGGATGCCGCGATAATGGCAGCGCCACGGCGCGAAGGAAACGCCCGAGCCATAGACACCAACCCGTCTAGGTCGCCCACGCGAAGCACCTGCGCGCCCGCATCGCGGCCCTCGACTTCCAGCTGCAGCAGTCCGTAATCGCCACACGCGCAGCACGCAAGCCAGATCGCTTTCATCACTCGTCGCCTCCGCTCTTTTTGCCGCGTGCCGTGGCGGGAATCGTCAAGCTGACCGTTCCCTTGCCCGAGGCTCCCAGCAATTCCTTGACGTCTTTGGGGTCGGCCGCCAGCGTCACCCACTCGACCTTGCCTTCGCGCGTGGCACCGGCCTCGTCGCTGGTATCGATCACATACGCGCCGCACAGCCGGTCGGTCACGCCGTCTTTTTGCACGTACACATCCACGTAGCTGCCCACGCCTGCGGCTCCGCCCACCGAATGCTCGGCATCGACCGCCACCGAAACGGCAACCTTGCCCTTGGGCACCTCGAGCGTATGGCTCTCGGCTTTGGTGTAGACATCGCAGACCACGGCATTTTTGGGAATACGCGAGGTCGTCACGTCGCCACGTACCTGGCGCAGTTCGGTCGCCGCATCGCGCGGCAGCAGGCTCGCGAGCCACTCTTGGGTTACGACATTGGTCTCGTCGAGGGTCTCACCCACATCGATATCACGTGCGGCAACGCAAACTTCGACGCGATCGCCGCCGTATTTGGCCAAGGTTTCGGCCTGGGCCTGCTCAGCCCGCGAACGAACCGATGACCCGTAAACCATGCAGAGTGCCGCGGCGAGCACGCCCGCTGCCAGACTGATGGCGATGCGCTTGCTCTTGTTCACGGCAGCTCCTCTCAAGACAGCACTGGGCGGATGGGATGCCCGTACCACTATTGTCCGAGCGGCCAAGCAACAAAACAGCGCGATCACCATCTTGGTTTTAAGTGTCAAACCAATTACCAGCCAAGAGCTGACCAACCCGTCAAGCCCGCGGCAAGGTTTTGGTCAGCGCGTCGGCAAAACGCTCATTTAAGGGCGCATCGCCAGTAAAAAAGCCGCCTCCCGCACAGTTGGAAGACGGCTGTCATAGATAAATTCAATTACAGATGGACATCGGGATCGAGCATTTGGGCACTCACACGCATGGATGACGCCAAGTTTTGGAACGTTTCCAGGCGCAGGCCATCGATCTGCCCGGCATCGGCGGCCTCGCGAACGGCGCAGCCCGGTTCGTGGGTATGCGTGCAGTCGCCAAACCGACACGCACGCGACGCCTCGACGATCTCGGGGAAGGCACGCGCTAGGCCCCGCTCGTGACCAACGAGTGGCAAACTGCGCAGGCCCGGAGCGTCGGCAATGACGCCGGCGTCGCCCGGCAGCGCCACCATCACTCGCGCGACCGTGGTATGGCGGCCTTGGTCGTCGCGCTCGCGCACACCACCGGTAGCCAGTGCATCGTGGCCCAGCAGCGCATTGAGCAGCGTCGACTTTCCGGCCCCCGACTCACCCAGGATCATGGCGCACGTTCCCGCCGGAACACAGGCGCGCACCTCATCCAAACCACGGCCTTCGGCAGAGGACGTCACGATCACGCGCACGTCCGGGCCCACCAGACGGCGCACGCGATCCAGATCGCGCTCGAGTTCCGCGGCCTCGCAGCGGTCGGCCTTGGTAAGCACCACCACCGGCTCGGCATCGCAGTCGAGCGCCAAAACCAGCGAGCGCGCCACGCGGTCGAGCAGCACCTCGCCGGCGCCAAGTGCCTGCACGATCAGCACGCTATCCACGTTGGAACAAAGCACCTGACGCTCGCCGCGGGCGCGGCCACGCCAACGCTCAAAACTCGTGCGTCGCGGCAGGACGCATTCGATTACGCCCATGTCGTGCCCGGGTGCACGACGCACCGCCACACGGTCGCCCACAGCCGGCAGCAGTACCTCGTCCTCGCCGCGCGACTTGGCAAACCCCACGGCATGCTCGGCACGAAAGGTATCGTCGGCCGTCACCACCAGCGGAAACCCGCGATCTAAGCGCACCACGGCGCCCAGTTGCATCTGCTCGGGCTCCTCGGCTTGGGCGCAAAAATCGTCAAATGCTGCCTGCTGAGCCGCGGCGACCGGCAGATCGCCAAACGCCGGAACATCCTGCAGCGCATCGAGTCCCGGCACGCTCGCCAGCAGCTCCTCGGCAGACGCGGGGGCTTCGGTCGCAAGCTTCCGACGACGATCACGCTTGGCTCGCGCCCCCGTCGTCTTTTTCTTCGCCTTAGCCCTAGCTTTACCCACAAGCGCCTCCCAGCACCACAAATCACAACTGAGCAGGTATTTTAAATCAAAAAGAGCTGGCCGGGCAAAGCCCGACCAGCTCACATACTTTCCCTCAGCCCTTTATCATCCGCGCGGGAGAAAAGCCAGCAAGGATACCGCAGGGCCCGCCCCGGAAGCCCTTTCTCCCGAACGATCCCGCAGCGCGAAGCGCGAGGACCAGCGAAGAAGAAACCCCGCAGGCGGTCGGGCCGGTGGGAAGGATGGCCTTTCGACCTACTCTTTCTCGACTGCGCGCATGATCGCCTTGTAGATCTCCATCAGCGGAATGATCAGGAAGGCAAGGCCCAGCGCGGCGATAACACCCTTGAGCTCAAGCGTCACGGGGCCAAAGAACATCTCGGCAAGCGTCGGCTGCACGGTTACGATCACCGTCAGCACCAGCGCCAGCGCGGCAGAGGCCCACAGCCACTTGTTCTGCTTCTTCATCTTAAACAGCGACGTGCGGCGGCTGCGCATGTTAAAGCAGTGGAAGATCTCGACCATGTTGAGCGTGATGAAGGCCATCATCACGCCTTCCTCGTCGGCGACGCCGGCGATCATATCGGAGATGTGGATGTAGCCCATGTCAAAGTACACGCCCACAAAGAAGCTCGCCAGCACCAGCGCGGAAATGATCAAGCCCTGGACCACGCAGTCCAGGCCCATATTGCCGGCAAAGACGCCGTCCTTGGCGTTGCGCGGCTTGCGCTTCATGATGTCGCCCTCGGCATCCTCCATGCCCAGCGCGAGCGCGGGGAAGCAGTCGGTGACCAGGTTCACCCACAGCAGCTGCACCGGCTGGAAGATGGTAAAGCCGATGAGCGTGGCGATAAACACCGAGAACACCTCGGCAAGGTTGGCCGAAAGAAGGAACTGGATGACCTTGCGGATGTTGTCGTAGATGCGGCGACCCTCTTCGCAGGCACCGATGATGGTGGCGAAGTTGTCGTCGGCAAGCACCATGTCGGCAACGTTCTTGGTAACGTCGGTACCGGTGATACCCATGCCGACGCCGATGTCGGCGCGCTTGATGGACGGGGCGTCGTTGACGCCGTCACCCGTCATGGCCACGATCTGGTCGCGCGACTTCCAAGCCTCGACGATGCGGGTCTTGTGCTCGGGCTGGACGCGGGCGTACACGCCGTAGTCCTCGATGTGCGCGTCGAGTTCCTCGTCGCTCATGCGATCGAGGTCGGCACCGGTGATGGCATGGCTGCGATCGGTGACGATACCCAGTTGCTTGGCGATGGCCACGGCGGTGTCGATGTGGTCGCCCGTGATCATGACGGTGCGGATACCGGCATCGTGGGCCTCGCGGATGGCGTCGGCGACCTCGGGGCGGACCGGGTCAATCATGCCGGACAGGCCGCAGAAGACCAGGTCGTGCTCGAGCGCGGCGGGGCTGCAGTCGCTCGGGACCTCGGTGTAGGTGCGGCTTGCCAGCGCCAGCACGCGCAGGGCCTCGTCGGCCATGGCCTTGTTGGCGGCCACGAGCTCGGCACGACGCTCCTCGGTCAGGGGGACGACCTTATCGCCCTCGTAGATGTGGGTGCACAGGCCGATCACCACGTCGGGCGCGCCCTTGGTGTATTGCTCGTACTCGCCGTCCAGGGTCTCAACGACCACGGACATCATCTTGCGGCCCGAGTCAAACGGGGCCTCGCCCACGCGCGGGTGCTCGGCAGTCAGACCAGTGAGGCCCGCCTTTCCGGCATCGTTGACGAGCGCGCACTCGGTCGGCTCGCCCACGGCCTCACCCAGTTCCTCGTCCCACTGGGCATCGGAGCACAGCGCCATACCTGCCAGGAACTTCTCCTTAGGCGCAGCAAGCTCGTGCTTGACGACGGTCATCTTGTTTTGGGTAAGGGTACCGGTCTTGTCGGAGCAGATGGTCTGCGTGCAGCCGAGAGTCTCGACGGCAGAGAGCTTGCGGATAATTGCCTGGCGCTTGGCCATCTTGGTCACGCCAAGCGACAGCACGATGGTCACGACGGCGACCAGGCCCTCGGGGATGGCAGCGACGGCGAGCGAGACGGCGACCATAAAGGTGTCGAGCAGGGCAGTCGGGTCGGTAAGGACGTTGCCCACGCCGTGGCGGACGATGTCGACGCCAAAGATCACGACGCAGATGACGATCACCATAATGGTGAGGATACGGCTGAGCTCGGCGAGCTTCACCTGCAGCGGCGTGAGCTCTTCCTTGGCCTCGGCCAGGGCACCGGCGATCTTGCCCATCTCGGTATCCATGCCGGTGCCGACCACGACGGCGCGGCCACGGCCGTACACAACGGTGGAGCCCATGTAGCACATGTTCTTGCGGTCGCCGAGCGGCACGTCATCGGTGCCCGCGGCAAGCTCGATCACGTTGGCGTGCTTCTCGACCGGCACCGACTCGCCGGTGAGCGCGGCCTCTTCGATCTTCATCGTGGCGCTCTCGAGCACGCGGCAGTCGGCCGGGACGGAGTCGCCCGCCTCGAGCATGATCACGTCGCCGGGTACGAGCTCGGCGCTCGGCAGGTGCACGAGTTTGCCGTCGCGTAGAACCTTGGACTGCGCCGCGCTCATCTCCTGAAGGGCCTCGAGGGCCTCCTCGCTCTTGGCTTCCTGGACCACGCCCAGCACCGAGTTGACGATAACGACGAACATGATGATGGCGACATCGGCAAAGTCCGCCTCGCCCTTAACCATGCCCGTGAGCGCGCTGATAACGGCGGCAACGATCAACATGATGACCATGGGGTCGGCCATCTGCTCAAAGAAACGCTTCCACAGCGGCGTCTTCTCGGCTTCCTCAAGCTTGTTAGGGCCTGTCTTGGCGAGGCGCGACGACGCCTCGTCGTTGCTCAGGCCGAGGTTCTCATCGACACCTTGGTCGCTGAGCACCTCCGCCGCGGCGGACAGGTATTCCTTTTGCATATAGAGTCCCCTCCTGGGATTCGGGCCACTCAGCAGATTGATGCCCGATCATAATTCCCAGGAGAAGGGCAAGGGCTCATCAAGGCTGCCGTGCTGAGCGGCAGTTGATAGTGGAGCTATGGTACCCCAAAGCGACGCGTCTAGCCAAAACAATCCATTTGGAAATATGGTCCGTATGCAACGATGCGGACCGTGTGATGCTCAATACTGATAAAACGTTTTTTCTTAGGCGCGTCGCCAAACTAAAATATCGCCCAGATAGCAGCGGTTAGAGCGGTTGGTAAAGTTTTTTCATATACCGTTTTTTCCGTAAAAGATGAACTTCTAATTCGGCATACGGTCGATTTTTTGGGGTATTCGGTCGGTATTTCGTTATAATCAACTCAGTTTTATTTCTTATGGTTTATCTATCAGCGCAAGACGATGTCAGATGGAGGTCTGAATGTACAAGCGCACTAAGATTGTATGCACCATGGGTCCCGCCTGCGATAGTGACGAGACCATCCGCGAGATGATCAAGGCGGGCATGAACGTCGCCCGTTTTAACTTCTCGCACGGCTCCTACGACGAGCACCACGGTCGCATCGAGCGCGTCCGTCGTATTTCCAAGGAGCTCGGTATGCCCGTCGGCATCCTGCTCGACACCAAGGGCCCCGAGGTCCGCACCGGTCTTCTGGTCGACGGCAAGAAGGTTGCCGTCAAGACCGGCGACAAGATCGTCGTCACCGCTCAGCCCACGTCCGAGGATTTCCACGGCACCGCTGAGCACATCTCCCTCGACTACCTGGCTCTGCCCTCCGAGGTCGAGAAGGGCTCCCTCATCCTGATCGATGACGGCCTGGTTGCTCTCGAGGTCGAGTCCGTCGACGGCCAGGACATGACCTGCGTCGTCAAGAACGACGGCCTGATCGGCGAGCGCAAGGGCGTCAACATGCCCAACGTCAACATCTCGCTGCCCGCCATCACCGAGCGCGATCGTCAGGACATCCTCTTTGGCCTGACTGAGAACATCGACTACATCGCCGCTTCCTTCATCCGTGACGGCGAGTCTGTCCGCGGCATCCGCGAGCTTTGCCGCGAGAACGGCGGCGAGCACGTGACGATCTTCCCGAAGATCGAGTGCGCCCTGGGCGTCGAGAACTTCGATGAGATCCTCGAGGCTTCCGACGGCATCATGGTCGCCCGTGGCGACCTGGGCATCGAGATCAAGCCCGAGCTCGTTCCGCACATCCAGAAGGAGATCATCGCCAAGTGCAACGCGGCCTACAAGCCCGTTATCACCGCTACGCAGATGCTCGACTCCATGCAGCAGAACCCGCGCCCGACGCGCGCCGAGGTTGCCGACGTTGCTAACGCCATTTACGACGGTACCGACGCCGTCATGCTGTCCGGCGAGTCCGCTGCCGGTAAGTACCCGGTCGAGGCCGTCAAGATGCAGGCCAGCATCGCTCTCGAGACCGAGAAGTACCTCCCGGCTCACGCTCCGCTCGAGGTTCCGACCGATGCTCACGGCACCCGCGTCGTCAACAACGTTGTGGGTATGTCCGCTGTGAACATGGCCACCACCGTTGGCGCCAAGTGCATCACCGTGCCGACGACCACCGGCCGTACCGCTCGCCTGATCTCGCACTTCCGTCCCAACATGCCGATCTGCGCGTTCTCCCGCCACGAGTGGGCCGTCCAGCAGATGATTATGTACTGGGGCGTTATCCCGCACAAGGCCGAGATTACCCAGGGCACCGTCAACGGCACGATCGTCAAGGCGATCGAGACCGCTAAGGAGCTCGGCTACGTCGAGACCGGCGATTTGACCGTCGCTACCGCCGGCGATCCCCGTATGAGCGTCCAGCTTGAGGACAAGGTCTCCTCGACCAACGTCGCCTACGTCGCTCAGGTGCGCTAAATCGCACTTGCAAGCACATTTGCATTAAAAAGGGTCCGGAAGGCTTCGCCTTCCGGACCCTTTTTAAGACCTACTTCATATGCCGCTTCATCGATTTGTGTTCAGTCGCGAACCTTCCCGATGCCAAGCGCACCACCAAAGACGCCCTTCGACGGAAACTGTTGGTCAATTGGGATGAACAGTTCACCGTTACGTCAGCCGGCTAGCAGCTAGCGACCAGAGGGACTGCGGGGACGTCAGAAGCGGCAACGCGGGCGGCAAAACCCGCCTCGGTTAGCTCGACGACCTCGGTAAACGTTGCGTCAAAGAATTCTTCGGTCAGCAGACGGTACGGCGGATGATCCGGATCGCCGGGGTTTTCGCGCACAATCTCGTGCATAACGCCAATGGTCTTGAGCACATACTCTTGTGGAATCGAATACTGACCAAACTGGGCCGCCGCGGTATAGAGGCGATCGGTCGCACGCGGGATAGAAACGATGCCGAGCGTCTTGCCAAACCAGTCAAAGTCTCCCTGCTTCTTAATGCGGAACTCCTCGCACGGCTTGCCGCCGCGCTCCTCGAGATATTGGTTCACGCGCGTGTTCCACACGGTATCGGCCACCAGATGCGACCAAACGCCCAGCGTCAAATCGAGCAGCGACTGCGCCACGTCATCGGGCGCGAGCGAAAACTCGGCGGCGCCGGGGCCGTCAACCGGCTCGGCGTCTTTGTAGCGCTGCGGATAGTGCACCCGATTGAGCCTTTCACGCTCTTCGACAATCGAGGTCGCTGCAGCCGGCGCACCCGCCGGCGCACCTTTAAGCAACGGCGCCACATAGGTGTCCCAAAACTCATGCTCGCGTGGCTTAGGAATGGGCTCGGGCTTGGCAAAGTGCGTGATGCGATACGGGATGGGGTCGGCAATACCGGGAACCATGTACCCCACAAAAATGTCCGGAACCACGCTGCCAAACAAAAAGGCATTGCGGTCGCGCACGTTATCGGCAAGCGCGCCGGCACGCGCCAGAAGTCGTTCCGTCTGAGCGATATGAATATTCCAACTTGGCATAGCTACCCCCGTAAAAATCCGGATAACTATACCATTCGCAGCAAGTCACGTGCGCGGCCGCAACCCCACTATGCGGCAACTATTCTGCTGCACCGTTTTCGGTTCCATATGACGGCACGGGAGCCTCGACCACGTGGTGATGTCGATCGATATAAATCGCACGGGCCCCAAGACGTCGTACTAAATCCTGATGATGCGTGCTCATCAAGACCGTCTTACCGGCAGCAACATAAGCCAGTAGAAAGTTGACCACGATGTCGCAAGAGCCCTCGTCAAGTCCGTTGGTAGGCTCGTCGAGCACCAGAATATCGGGGTTCATCGACACGACGGCAGCCAGCGCCACACGCTTCTTTTGCCCACCCGAAAGCTGATAGGGCGAAGCATCTACCAGATCGGCAACCTGAAACAGCTCCATGGCATCACGGACGCGGCGCCCGAGCTCGTCCGCCGAAAGCCCCATTTGAGCCGGGCCAAACGCGACCTCCTCGCCGACCGTGGCGCAAAAGAGCTGTGCATCGGCGTTTTGGAACACGAAGCCCACGCGCTGATGGAACCGCTGGGCTGTCGCGGAATCCTTGAGATATGCCGCATCGACCACATGTCCATCAAACAGGTACGTACCCGCATCCGCAAGCTCAAGCCCGTTGATAAGCCGCATGATCGTCGTCTTGCCGCAGCCGTTGGGTCCAAGCAGCGCAACCAGCTCACCGCGATTAATCTGCAGCGACACGTTATCGACCACCGTATGGCCCGCATAGGAAAACACCACGTCACGAAACTCGATGAGCGGCGTGGCCTTGGCGCCGGCAGCACCGCTCGCACCCATCGCACCATTTGTATCGTTTGCCAAAACGTCGCCCTTCCCTGTTCACATCGACGGCTTGACCGCCCGCGCTACAGCACCGCGCACAACACGGCGAGCAGCACCACAACGGCCGCATAGACCGCGTCGCGCCAGCCAAATCCGTTCCGTGGAGGCGCCGGATATGCGCCGGCAAAACCGCGGCAAAGCATAGCCTCGTCCATCGCGCGGCTGCATTCCATCGCCTTGATAAAGGTCATGCCCATGATACCCGCAATCGAATCGGTACGCGAAAATCCTGCAGGCGCGCGGCCCACACTGCGAAGCATGACCGATTCGCACAGGTCGTGCGCCGTGCGACCCAGCACCTCGATGTGTTTGAGCGCCATATCAAACGTAAAGATAACCTCGTCGGGCAGGTGCAGCATCTTAAGCGCCGCCGACATGCGACTCCAGGTAAGCGTCCACGAAACGCCCAGCACCAATGACACATTAACAAAGGTCTTGAGCGCAATCTTGAGCATGGCGTCCGTGGCAGAAGCACCCAGCAGCAGGGCAGGCAGCGCCAAAACCACGGCAAACCCCGCGGCAGCCAACGCCGGTACAAAGGTCGCACGTAGCCCGTGTACGGGGCGCACCGCAACGAGCACCAACGCGATCGCTGTCATCAGCATCAAGTACAGCGGGCTCTGCGTCAGGCATACGCACAGGACGCAGACGAACATCCCCACCAAACGCACTGGCGCCGAAACGGCAGAAAGGGCGCGGTCGATAATCGACCCGCCCTTATGCACGCCGCCACCTAGGCGAACCCGCTCAAGGAGGCTCGCCAGGTGCAGGACATTCTTTTGCATCACACGATGCCGAGCCCCCGCGGGCTCATAACGCTGCTCGGCCTCAAGCCAGCTAGGCAGCTCGACCGTCGCCATGGGCTCCGCTTTCCTTGACCGTTAGCGAGACCAGACGGAATGCGATGGTGAGCACCGCCACGCCAATCACGCCCGAAAGAATATACATCGCGGCCTGGCCGGCAAAGCCAAGGCCCTGCTCCTCGGAATAGGCCTGCAGATAATCGCCCGTGGGCAGGGCATCGGCAAAGGTCGGGGTATCGAGACCGACCGAAGTCTGCAGGCTGTCGTCACCAGCCTCCTGAACGGCGGTCGCGGCGCCCTCAGCGTCCCACTCGCCCCAGGCGTCACCCGTGGCAAGCAAGCCGAGCGGCGTGGCCACGACAAGCACGGCGACCAGGATGAGCGTGGGGACCAGCGAGGTCTTCTTGGCAGCAGCGCCCTCGGCAGCAAGCTGGCCATCGGCGGCCTCGGGCCCGACGATAGCGCTCGGAGCCGTCTTCTTAATGAAACCGTAGATGGCGGCCGTCGCCACACCCTCGACCACGCCGGCAACCAGCATATGCGGGATCATCATGGCAGGGATTGCAATAGACAGCGGGAAGGGGCAGTACAGCGGCGCGCCCGAAGCGTTGGTAAAGAACATCGGCTGAATACCAAACTCGATCGCCGTGCACAGGGCCGCCAGGCACAGGCCGACCCAGCCACTCACCGCAGCGGAGACCGCGGTGCCCCATCTCTTGTCGTGTAAACGGCTGTTGAGCGCACGGAACACGATAGCGGCGGCAAACGGCAGCACGAAGGCCATGTTAAGGCAGTTGGCGCCAAAGGACAGGATGCCGCCGTCGCCAAACAGCAGCGCCTGCAGCGCCAGCGCGACCGAAACCGCGATGGCCGCGGCCTCCGGGCCCAGCAGCAGCGCGATGAGCGCGCCGCCGACGGCGTGACCCGTGGTACCGCCGGGCAGCGGCACGTTGAACATCATGAGCAAGAAGGAGAACGCGGCGCAGATACCCAGGAACGCCATGTGCTCGCGATCGAGCGTGGCGCGCACCTTTTTGATGCAGTGAACCCACACAGGGACCATCGCCACTGCCATGACGGCATCGGTCTGCGGGGACAGATAATTATCTGGAATGTGCATGTACGCCTCCCGGTTATCGGCGCACAGAATTACAACGCCGCTTAAATCACCTTGCCAGTGTTACGTATTGTCAGATTCGTAACACGCCACGGGCTATCATAGCAAAACGGCGCACTGCCGACAAAGCAGCACGCCGTTATGCAATGCGCGTGTCATATATGCAGGCTCAGCAGTGCCTTATACCGAGGATAGCAGTCACGTAAGGCTCGGCAGCAGCCACCGCTGACCCATACCCCAGTGCAGGACCTAGCCGCGGACCTCGCCGTTTACGCCCTTGCACACCTTGGTGACGATCTTCTGGTGCGCTTTTTCGACCTCTTCGCTGGTAAGCGTGTGGTCGTCGGAGCGATACGTAAGCGCAAAGGCCATGGACTTCTTGCCCACGCCCACGCGGACCGGATCGCGGTAGACGTCGAACAGACGCACACCCTCGAGCAGCTTGCCGCCGGCGCTGGTAATGCGGCGCTCAAGGTCCTCGCAAGTCACGGAGTTGTCGACCACGATAGCAAGATCGTGCTCAACAGCCGGGTACTGCGAGAACTCGCGGTAGTTCTCCTGGTTGCGGGCGCCCTTGATCAGCTTGTCCAGGTCGAGCTCAAAGGCAACGACGACCTCGTCGATACCCATGGCCTCGCGCGCCTCGGGGTGGATCTCGCCGACCCAGCCCAGCACGGTGCCGCCAGACAGAACCTCGGCGGCACGGCCCGGCTGCAAGAAGGCATAGCCCTCGCCCTCGACGGGACGGAAGCGAACCTTCTCGATGCGCAGCTGGGCGAGCAGCTCCTCGACGATGCCCTTGCCAAAGAAGAAGCGCAGCTTGCGGTACTTCATGTTCCAGGACTGCTCGCTCCACTGGCCCGAGAGCACGCCCGCCACGGACTTGGTCTCCTTGGGCAGGCTGGCGTTCTCGCGGCCGTGGAACAGGCTGCCGACCTCGTACAGGTGCACGTTGGGCGTGCCATGGGCCTCGTTATAGGCCACAGACTGCAGCAGGCCCGGCAGCAGCGAGCGGCGCATCTCGGTCTGCTCGGCCACCAGCGGGTTCATAAGTACCACGGGGCAGCCGCGGCCCTCGGTGGACATGCCGATCTTCTCCAGGTCGCCCGGGGCGGCAAAGCCAAAGGTCGTGGTCTCGTTGAGGCCGCAGGCGCGCAGGATCTCGCCGACCTTGCGGGTGAGCTTCTGCTCGCGGGTCAGGCCACCGATGTGGTTCTTGGCAGCCGGGATGGTCGCCGTCACGCGGCCCATGCCCCACAGGCGCAGGACCTCCTCGATCAGGTCGATCTCGCGCGGCAGGTCGGGGCGGAAGCTCGGCGGGGTAACCATAAAGTCCTCGCCGTCGCGCTCGACGGTGCAGCCCAGGCGGGTGAGCGAGCGCTCGATAAAATCGGGCTCGATGTCGGCGCCGCAGATGGCGTGCACGCGGGCCAGGCGCAGCTTAATGCTGTCGATGGTCTTGGGCGCGGGGAACACATCTACGTAGCCGGGAGCGACCTCGCCGCCGGCGATCTCCTCGATGAGCGCGCAGGCAACATTGGCCACATCCACGCAGCCGGTCTCATCGACCTGGCGCTCAAAGCGGATGGAGGCGTCGGAGATCAGCGACAGGTCGCGGCTGGTGTGCGAGGTGCGGCCGGCGTCGAAGCAGGCGCTCTCGACCATCACGTCGACGGTGTCGTCCTCGATCTCGGAATCCATGCCGCCCATAACGCCGGCCAGCGCCACGGGACGCTCGCCGTCGGTGATAAGGCCCATGCCGGCGTCGAGCGTGCGCTCCTCGCCGTCGAGGGTCGTGAACTTCTCGTCCTGCTGGGCGGCGCGAACCACCACGCGGCGCCTGCCCTCGCGCTCGGCAAAGGTGTCCAGGTCAAAAGCGTGCAGCGGCTGACCGGTGAGCATCATCACATAGTTGGTGATGTCGACGATGTTGTTGTGCGGACGCACGCCCAGGGCGTTAAGGCGCTTGACCATCCAGTCGGGCGAGGGGCCGACCTTCACGTTGCGCACAATGCGGGCGACATAGCGGTCGCACAGGCCCTCGTCGGCGATCTCGACCGAAAGCTCGTCGTCGGTCGCGCGGCCGGTCTCCGCCTTGATGGCGGGCAGCTCAACGTGGAAATCGCGATCGAAAATGGCACCGGTTTCGCGGGCCATGCCAATCATGGACAGGCAGTCGGGGCGGTTGGGCGTGATCTCGCAGTCGAGCACGGTATCACTCGAGCCCACATACTCGGCAAACGGCATGCCGCAGGGCGTATCCTCGGGCAGGATCATGATGCCGGAGTGGTCGCCACCCAGGCCGAGCTCGCGCGCGGAGCAGTTCATGCCCATGGACACGACGCCGCGAAGCTTGCTCTTCTTGATCTTGACGTCACCGGGAAGCACGGCGCCGATCATTGCCGTGACGATGTGGTCGCCGGCCTCGAAGTTCTGCGCGCCGCAGACGATCTGCAGCGGGGCGGGATTGCCGTCGGCGTCGAGGTTCTTGTCACCCACGTCGACCGTGCACACATACATATGGTCGCTATCGGGGTGCGGGGTCTTGGTGAGTACCTTGGCGGTCACCACGTGGTCGAAGGACTCGCCCACGGTGTCGATCGCCTCGACCTCGGTGCCGGTACGGATATATTCGTCCGAAAGGGTCTTGGGATCCTCCGGAATATCGATCATGGTCTTGAGCCAGTCGTAAGAAACACGCATCTAACTGGTCTCCTTTCATCTGTAACGTCTGCAATAAACAGACGGAAAACTCCAGCTACGGAGACGGGTTTCCGAGGTGCCGCAGATTGCCCCGAAAGAGGAGCGCCGCGTACTTGGGTACGCAAGCGACGGTTTGAGGGGCAAGGTGCGGTGGCTCGGGAAGCCGCCGGGACAGGTCAACTTAAAACTGATTCAGGAAACGCATATCGCCTGTCATGAGCGTTCTGAGGTCGGGCAGGTCGTAGCGCAGGGCCGCGACGCGCTCGGCGCCAATGCCAAAGGCGAAGCCGGTGTACTTCTCGGGGTCGATGCCGCAGTTGATCAGGACGTTGGGGTCGACCATGCCGCAGCCCAAGATCTCGATCCAGCCGCTGTGCTTGCAGAAGTTGCAGCCCTTGCCGCCGCAGACGTGGCAGCTCACGTCCACCTCGCAGGAAGGCTCGGTGAAGGGGAAGAAATGCGGGCGGTAACGCGTCTTGCGGTCCTCGCCAAACATGCACTTAACAAAGTAGTCGAGCGTGCCCTTAAGATCGCCAAAGGTGATGCCCTCGTCGACGACCAGGCCCTCGATCTGGTTGAACTGCGGCAGGTGACAGGCGTCGGCCGTGTCGGGACGGTAGACGGTGCCCGGGCAGATCATGTAGATGGGCGGCTTCTGCGACTCCATGGTGTGAATCTGCACGCCCGAGGTCTGGGTGCGCAGCAGCACGTCGGACTCGCCGTGGGCATGCGCCTCGGGGTGCGCGACGCTGCCGGGGTTGTTGTCGACCACATAGAAGGTGTCGCGGGCCGAGCGGCTCGGGTGATCCATGGGGGCGTTGAGCGCGGTGAAGTTGTAGTAGGAGGTATCGACCATGGGACCGGACTCGACGGTGTAGCCGATACCGCTAAAGATATCCTCGGCCTCCTCGATGATCTGCTTGATCAGGTGCTGGTGGCCGATCTGCGGACGAATGCCCGGCAGCGTGATGTCGACGGCCTCGTGCTCCAGTGCGCGCTTGAGGGCGGCGGCCTTCATCTCGGTGGTGCGCTCGTCGAGCATGCCCTCGATCAGCTGGCGCATCTCGTTGGCACGCTTGCCCATCACAGGGCGATCCTCGGGGGCGAGCTTGCCCATCATGCGCATCAGGCCGGTAATACGACCCTTGCGGCCGAGCAGCTCAACGCGCGCAGCCTCGAGCTTGGCGGCGTCGTCGGCGCCTGCGACGAGCTCCTTGGCCTCTTCCTCGAGTTTGACCAGATCATCAATCAGACTCATGTCTTCCCTTTCGTCTCTCGCGTTCCCCGCTCGCCATGACGACTGCCGCCGTCTGGCGTTGCAAAAACGCGGCCCGGTTCGGTAACAAAAAACCGTCCTCGGGCATGTGCATTGCCCAAGGACGGTTGAATTCCGCGGTACCACCTTGTTTGACCCGGCGGATGTCTGGCCCGCCGTGCCCACTCTGTGCCCCTTATCGCGAGGCTCACGGCTTCCCTACTGGGGCTTCGCCGCCGCTGGCCGCGCGCCCGTTGAGGTTGCTGCTCGGGAGTGAACGCTTGGCCCTTGCCACCGCAGGAAGGCTTGCAGCCCATGACCTTCCCTCTCTTGCCGGCGACGCGGCGGGCAAAACCCTCTCCGTCAACGCATTGGGCTATAGGATAACACATTCTGCGAGCATATCGCCGCGTTCCGTTTTGTTCGCACTGGGTACAAGGTAGGTAGCTGTGCAAACTGGCCGCACGCCCACCCGTGGCGTCCGGTCTGCGAGATCAAGGATATAGGTATGGGAAAGAAACTCGATAAGAAAGCCAAGGCCGCCGTGGCCAAGGCCTCTAAGAACGCCAAGGCGGGCAAGGGCATCAAGAAGCTCCGCAAGCTCGAAGGCAAACTATGGACCCGCGAGTACCTGCTCAAGATTGCCGAGTTCGATGGCGCGACGATTGCCCCCGCCAACGGCGCTGCGGCCCGCGCCGATGCTATGGGCACCCTTGCCGGCGAACATCACAAGCTCCTGACCAGCAAAAAGTCCGTCGAGCTTGTAAGCTCGCTGGCACACGAGACCGTCGCCGGCGGCAAGATCGACGACCCGCAGCTGCTCGACGAGATCCGTGTGCTCGGCCGCGACCAGCGCGAGGCAAGCGTTATCCCTACTGAGGAGGCCGAGGCCTGGACCAGGCTCACCTGCAAGGCCGACGCCGTGTGGCACAAGGCCAAGACGGCCAACGACTGGGCGAGCTTTGAGCCCTACGTGGATAGAATCGTCGCCCAGCTCAAGCATCAGGCCCAGCTCATGGACCCCAAGCGCGACCCATACGATGTTTGGCTCGACCAGTACGAACGCGGCCTTTCCGCCAAGAGCTTCGATGCGTTTTGTGACGAGGTCAAGGCCACCGTCGTGCCGCTCGTTCACGCCATCGGCGAGCGCGGGCAGCAGCCTACTGCCGACTTTTTGCACGCGCATGTGCCCGAGGCCGCCCAGCGCGCCATGAGCTTCGACCTGATGAAGCTCGTCGGCCTTAACCTGGACGACACCACGCTCGCCTTTACCGAGCACCCGTTTAGCGAGGGCTTCTCGGTGGGCGATGCGCGCATCGCCACGCACATCTACGAGAACGACTGCATCTCCAACGTCTATAGCATCATCCACGAGGCGGGGCACGCCATGTACGAGCTGGGCGTCAATCCCGCTTACGCGCGTACGTGTCTGGAGGGCGGCACCTCCATGGGCATTCACGAGAGCCAGAGCCGCTTTTTCGAGAACACCGTAGGCCGCAGTCGCGCTTTTATGGGCCCGCTGCTCGAAGTGCTGCGCCGTCACGCGCCCGAGGTCTACGGCAACGTGGACGAGGACACGCTCTACCACGCCGTGAACATCGCTCAGCCGTCGCTGATCCGTACCGAGGCCGACGAGCTCACCTACCCGCTGCATATTATGGTGCGCTACGAGATTGAGCGCATGCTGTTTGCCGGCGAGGCCACGGCCAAGGACATCCCCGCGCTTTGGAATCGCTTTATGGACGAGTACCTGGGCATTCCTGTTCCCGACGACACGCGCGGCTGCCTGCAGGATACGCACTGGAGCGGCGGCTCGTTTGGCTACTTCCCCACGTATGCGCTGGGCAGCGCCTACGATGCCATGTTTGTGCCGGCCATGTGCCGCGACGGTGTCGACCTTAACGGCGCCTGTGCGAGCGGCGACCTGACACCCGTCCGCGCTTGGCTGGGCGAGCACATTTGGCAGTGGGGCCGCGCCAAGGACGCGCCGGAGCTCATCAAGGGCGCGTGCGGTATGGCATTCGATGCCCGCTACTACTGCAGCTACCTGCAGGACAAGTTCACCACGCTGTACCAGCTGTAAGGATTGACCAGCACGCCATCGCCAACGCCAACCATGTTGACGTCGATGTCTTGGCAACGTCAGCGAAAACGGCCCCAAGCGAGCAAGGTGACGTGAAATGAAAGGGCGCTGACCTTCTGGTCGCGCCCTTGAAATTGAACGCCAGATTGCCGCTTGGGGTCGTTTGCAGCGTCGAGCAGTTACGCGGTTTGGTAAAACCGCGTAACTACAGAGCTTCGAGTGCAGCGGCGATGCGCTTCATGGCGGCGTCGGCGGCGTCTTGGTCGGGGGCCTCGGCCAAAACGCGAATCACCGACTCGGTTCCGCTCTTGCGCACCAGCACGCGGCCCTCGCCCGCCAGCGACGCCTCGGCCTCGGCAATGGCGGCCTGCACGCCCATGTTGCCCAGCGCAGCATCCTTGTCCGCCACGCGTACGGCAACCTGCGCCTGCGGCAGCAGCTTACACGGCACCGCGAGCTGCGAAAGCGTCTCGCGTTCGGCACGAATCACTTCCATCACACGCAGCGAGGTCATAATGCCGTCGCCCGTACGCTCGATATCGCCAAAGATCGTATGGCCCGTCTGCTCGCCACCCAGGCTGTAGCCGCCCTCGCGCATCTTGGCATACACGTGGCGGTCGCCCACGCCGCTGGTCACGGCACTCAGGCCGGCAAGCTCCAGCGACTTAATCAGGCCAAAGTTGCTGGCGATCGTCGGCACCACGGTACCGCCCGAGAGGCGCCCGTGCTTGTTAAGATACACGCCGCACACGTACAGAATCTGGTCGCCGTCGACCACGCGGCCGCGCTCGTCCACGGCCAGGCAGCGGTCGGCATCGCCGTCGTAGGCAAAGCCCACGTCCAAGCCTTGCTCCACCACATGGCGCTGCAGGCGCTCCATATGCGTAGAGCCGCAGTCGACGTTAATGTTAAAGCCGTCGGGTGCGGCGTTAATCACGCGCACATCGGCGCCGAGCGCATCGAACACCGGCTTGGCGACAGAGGACGCCGAGCCGTTGGCGCAGTCAATGCCAATCTTGACGCCCTGCAGCGAAAAGTTCGCGCTTGCAATGAGCGAGGCAATGTAGCGGTTGCGACCCTGCATGTAGTCAACCGTGGCGCCAATGTGGTTGCCCGTGGCCAGCGGCACCTCGCTCTTGCCATCGATGTAGTCCTCGATGAGCTCCAGCACGTCCTCGTCCATCTTAAAGCCGTCGCTGTTGACCAGCTTAATGCCGTTATCGCAAAACGGGTTGTGGCTCGCACTGATCATGATGCCGCAATCGAAGCAGCCCTCCACGGTCTGGTGCGCCACGCCCGGCGTAGGAATCACATGCAGCATATAGGCGTCTGCGCCGCTCGCAACCAGACCGCTCACCAGCGCCGCCTCGAACATGTAGCTCGAACGACGCGTGTCCTTACCCACGATCACGCGCGCCTTGGCCCCGCGCCTGGCGCCGTAATACCAGCCCACAAAGCGGCCGATCTTGTACGCGTGCTCCACGGTCAGCCCAACGTTGGCCTCGCCGCGAAATCCGTCGGTGCCAAAGTACTTCATAAGAGGTCCTTTCCGTAGACAAAGGCGCGCCGCCAAAGCAACGCGCCGCCAGCCCATTATCCTTTAATAGCAACCGCGGGGGCTACACCGTTAAAAACATCATTACGATAATCATGGCAAAGCCGATAAGGTCGGTCGGCAAAAATACCGTGCCCAGCATAACGGCGCTGGTAATGGTTGCCGAGACCGGCTCCACGGTCCCGATGAGGCTCGCGCGCACCGAGCCGATGTCCTTGACGCCCTGCATATAGAGCATGTACGCCAAAAACGAGCCCACGACCACAAACACCGCGAGCGCCTCGACGCCGGCGGCATCGAGCGCCGGCATATGGGCCCAAGGCTGCACGATAGTGCAGGTGACGATACCAGCCGTGAGCATGGCTGAGCCCGTAACGATGGGGCTGCCGTATTCTGGCAGAATTTTGGCGGGAATCACCGCCATGCAGGTGGCGCTCACCGCGCACATAAGACCCGCCACCAGACCGAGCGGCGAGATGCTCAGGCTCGTGGGGTCGCCGCCGGTGGCGATCAAAAACGTGCCGCCAAGGGCCAGGCCAATACCGATAACCTCGCGCATGCGCGGTTTGCGGCAATCGGTGATGCAGGTATATCCCATGATGATGACCAGCTGCAGGCACTGAAGGACCGTCGCGGTTCCGGCGTTGGTCAGGCGCACGGCCGAAAGATAGCAAAACTGGTTGAACAGCAGGCCAAAAGCGGTAAAAAGCAGTAGTTGCTTACGGTCGGCAGGCGTGGTCCAGAGCTTGACCAGACGCTCGCGATCGCGCGTGACCACCACGGCCATAAAGAGCAGGCCGGCGAGAATCTGTCGTATGCTCATAAGCCACAGCGTATCGACATGGTAGGTATCGAACAAAAAACTCGCGCTGGTGCCCGAGAAGCCCCAAAACGAGCCGCCCACGAGCGTAGCCAACATGCCCACGATCATCTTGCGCGTCTGGGCGTCGTTGAGGCGGTCGCGCCATGCACGGCGGGTGCTGCGGCTGAGCTCATCGGTGCCCTCGGGCACATCAATGTTCGATATATCGGTCATCGGCACCGAAGCCCCTGCGCCTTCGACCTGCTCGACACGCTCTTTGCTCATCCCGCTCCCCCGAAACAGCCTGGAAACAATTCGGCTTACCTTACCACGGCGAAGGCACCAGCTGGGGGCTTGTCCGCTTATCGGTAGGACAATTCCGCAGACGTCTCTTCCATGGTTCGGCATCGCAACGGCTTTGCATTATGCGACAGCCAAATCACGGCAGCGAGCTCTTTTAAAATGGGCGCGACAAAGCCCTTTGACTCCATAACGTTAGCGATTTTAAAAAATATTCTTGCCACCGAGTTCAAGCTCCGTTATATTATCCCTTGCGCACTTGCGCACCCTTGATCGGGCGTTTAGCTCAGGGGGAGAGCGCTTCCCTGACACGGAAGAGGTCAGAAGTTCAAATCTTCTAACGCCCACCAAATGTTCGCAGCCCAGAGGCTATACCTCTGGGCTGTTTTGTTTTATCTGCTAAGCCAAAAGGGCGCCGTGGCACCCAAAACCGCTTCGGCAGCTCCAATAACCATCCCAATCGAGGCTGATACCGCCTCTACATAACCGGTAATCATCCCGGCAGACCCCAAATTGCTTCGGTATCGCCGGCAATTACCCCTGCCACACCCAAAGTCGCCCAGACAACCCCGGCGACCGCCCCAACCAGCCCCAAAATCACCCAAACAGCCTTGGCGACCGCCCCGATCTGGCCTTCGCAAGCCTCGCGGCCACATCCGGACAGCCTTCCCATAACCAGGTCTAATACTTTTCCCGAGAAGTGAACGACCTTATTTGGACCCCCGAAGCATCCACACTTTTTACAGCCAAAACCGCAGGATTCCAATGGTAAAACCGCAGGAAATAAGCCACCAAAAGTGTCGATGTTTCGGGGGTCCGTTTTGACTCGTTCACTTCTCGGGAAAAGTATTAGACCTGACAATGAGACCCTTGGTCCCATGCCCAGCAACCGCCCCTACCAATGTTGACGCGACTCGATTACGGCCTGCCAAAGCTTAAACCGCTTCGCTTCGACGCGCTTGAGGGCAAAGTATCGCTGCTCCTCGCTCATGGGCTTGTTAAAAATGGGTCGCTTGTTCCGATGCAGCTTCCGTCGGATGCGTTCGCACAGCCGGATGAGCTTGTCGTAGTCATTTGCCTGCTCAGTCGTCACGGTGAAGTGTGCCACGCCGCTCAACAGCTCCAACTCGTTGCGGCGCTCGGCATCCTTGTAAATCTTCTCGCGTCCGTCATGAATGGCATCGCTGTCGTAATCGACCATCGCGGTCAGCACCTCTGGCAGCAGCCCGGCCTTTACTTTATCCATGCCCACCTCGACTTTAGCCGTAAGCGTTATGTCGGGTGTGCGCTCCAACACGCGAAGCTTGTGATCGCGTCCGTCATTGTATCCATCGCGAATGAAGACCTTCTTGTTAAGTTCGGCCTTGCCCAATGCATACCCGCCGTAGCGCGCAGGCAGCGACATAAACATGCAGAGCCCCGACTCCCTCGGAGAGCGCGACCCCTCGATCACATATGCAAGCAGCGCCTTTGCCTTCGCGATACCCCTCACCTTGGGTGACTTCTCGATATACGCCGCGATGAGCTCCTTAGTCGTGAGCCTGCTATCGCGCATGCCCGCATCCCTGCCTGTTACCCCACCGGGAGCAAGGTTATCCAGCCGGTAATCCGATGTCATCGCATAGCCGGCATAGACGGCCGCCGCCATATCGCCATCGTGCACAGCCTGCAAAAACGCCAGCTCGGGAGAGCACACATACGCATCAAGGTCGCCCATCCAGTGGCCCAGCGAGATAAACGAACCCGCCGGGAGCTCGTTGGTGCACAGATGCGTCTTAACATGCTTGCTCTGCCGACGGCCGGCGCGCGACGGCACCAGCAAATCCAGCGTTTCGATCCCCAGGTCATAGCGATCGATAACCTCCTGCGCTTCTTGATCCAAGAGCGCACAGGCGCCTGCAATCGACACGACCTCTGGCTCCGAATCCCCAAAGCGAGGGTTCGGCATGTGCGCCAACAGCGCCAATGCGGCATTATGTGAAACGATAAAGTACCTCATGGCGCGAAGATAGCACGCACGCCGGCGGCGGCTGGCGGTTCTGTTAAGTTTCCGGTAAACGACCGGCGGTTTTTTCGCCGAGGTGCGCCAAAGTGTTCATTCGCCGATGCCCAAACCGCAATCCGTCAAGCTTTTGGCAAGGTTGCCGCTCAACTGGCCAAAAGCCGACCATCTACTTGCCCGTTTATCCAAGGCGTAACCAACCAGTCCGCACCGCGGCTTCTCGGCAAAACGCCACAACGTCCACACCCTGCGGTATCCTTGAACCACTTACACCTGAGGCACCAAGGAGCCACCATGCGCACCGAGCTCGATGTTCCCTTTTCGCGCAAAGAAGAAGCCAAGGCGCTGGGCGCCAAATGGGACCGGACCAAGAAGATCTGGTATGTACCCAGCGGCGTCAACCCCGAGCCCTTTGCCGAGTGGCTGCCCGGTGTTGACCGATCCGACCCCTCTGCGCCGTATATATATCTAGTACTGGGCAAGCGCGAATGCTGGAAATGCCACAAAGAGACCTCGGTCGCGGCCTTCGGCATTCCCTATCGAGCCGATGACGGCGAGGGCATCGCCATCGCGCACGCACCCAACAAGGCCGGGCACATTGCCATCGACACGACCAATGCCAACGCGCTCGCCATTGTTCCCGCTCTTGGCTGCGTCCCGGGCGAGATCCGCGACTATCTTTCTAAGCGCTGTGGCTACAAGCCCGTAGGCGCGCGAGCCTCCAAAGCCCCGTCACTCGGCAACACGTGCACCAGTTGCGACGCGCTGCAAGGCAGCCGCTATCTGTTCGAAGAACCCACGTCCCCGTTTGCCCTCACTGCCATCAACAAGCTGCCGGCACTGGAGTTTGTGCGCGTCGAAGTTGCCGGCGTCTTTGGCGTCCCGGCCACGCGTACCAATTTTGACCAGGCACTCTTTACCTGGGCACGCGACCATCACGCCAAGTTCCACAAGCAACTCGGTGAGGGAATTTATTTGTAGAGACGACATCGAGGTATCAAGGAGCAGGGGCTGATTGTTAAATGATCTCGAAACGCTACAGCCCCAGAATATGCTCCAGGTAGCCCTTGTTGAACCAGAACGATTGCTTCGTCATCCAGCGCCCGTCGGGCAGTTCGTAAGCATTCCTTGCGATGTCACCGACCTCTGTTCCATCGGCAAACTTGTAAGCCGCTTTTGACGTATGTGGACGAACGTGAACAATTGGGTTGTCCGCCATACCGGGCAGATTGTTAGTCACTTTGAGCTTTCCGCTCGCATCCCGATATGGATTGAGCTCAATGCCCTCACGTATTACCTTTCGCGTCTCATCCCAACAAGCTTTCGCAGGGCCTTCGATTTCGTTTTCTCCCATCGCCCAGAACAAACAACGGTCGAGACGCAGCACGCCATCGTGGTCCTCGCGAAACACAACGAAGAAGAAACGATTGGTCTCAAGGCACACATGAAAAGGGGACGTTTCCCAGTCTTCCTCGATCAAACGCATGAACTCAAACGGCGGGAACGACATAGCCTGCTCGATGTGCCCCCTGTTGTTAACTCGAACAGTTCGAACGGAAATCCCTGCCTTGACGAATTCCTCGGCAGCATTGTTTTTGATTCCGAGCATACGATAGACGAGCGTTGTCCACTGCGCCTTATTGCCCGTGTACTCCAACCCGTATTGCTCCGCAATCTGGCGATCAGTTTCGCCATAGTGTTGCTCGATAAGTCCAGTTACGTAACTTTCGAAATCGATAGACTTGCCATCGTCCTGAACAATGCTCTCCCCGACTCGCGGAGCACCGAGGACATAAGTGTGGAGCACATAGTCCATATACGAGCGCTTGAGGGAAAAGGCGCGACGCTTTGCGCGATGGTGCTCAATCTCACCCGTATCGGTATTGAAGTACTCATAATACTGGTCCGCCCACATCGTGGCCTCAGTTGCGCCCTTCGTGCAAGCACCCAGATAAGTCGTCATGCCTTCTGAAAGCTCGTCCGCACGGCCATCCTGAATATAAGAAATGATCTTCTCGTAGTCGGCGCGAATGATTTTCATATCCTCTTCGGGCAGTCGAACCATGACCGCACGCTCAATGCGCTGGTCGTATTTGTCGATAGAGCGATCGCGGCCGTAGTAAATCAGCAGGATATTGCTGAGCTTGGTCTTGAGATGCGAGCTGTCGTAGTCGAGCGAAACGGGACGATCGTAGGGAATCATCGTCAAGACAAGACGTTCACCGGCAGATTTACGACCGTCTTTAAGTACGTCAAAACACGTTGCCTTGAGCTCGACACCAGCCTCGGGAAAGTCCGGCCGGTCGTCGCTGTTGGCCTTGTAGCCAAAGTAACGCTCCTCGATCAGGGTTCCCATACCGCCCTTGTACTTCTTGGACCCAAAGTCCTTGGGCGCGCTCTCCCCCTCCGGAGCAATGCCAAGCTCAAGAATATCGCGAAACGTCATCCCGTCGAGATTGGCAGCATAGCGCTCGATGCTTGAGGGGTCAGAAAAATCAGTATCGTCAAGCATGCGCTTGAAATCGAGGTGCTTCTTGGACATGGCAAATCCTCTCGAAATAAGACACGATCTAATATGTATGCTACTGTAAATTCGGGTTATACCGTGAAGATCCCCTGGGGATCGTCCATTTGCAACCCGATTTCTGTACCCTTGATCTTTGCATTTGCAGCGATTTGGGGGAGTGAGTATGTCAGAGGTCAAAATCGCCGAGCTTTTTGCTGGCGTCGGCGGATTTCGTCTGGGCCTCGAAGGCTATGCCGACCCTCGTTATCCCAATTTCTATATGAAACCAGCCGGCCCCTTCCGCACCATTTGGGCAAATCAGTGGGAACCGCCCGGAACCAAGGCGCGTCAGTTTGCGGCACGTTGTTACATGGACCGCTTTGGCGAAGATTCCGTTGTCAACGAAGATATCAATAAGGTCTTGGAGCAGGCTGAAGCCGGCGAAATTAAAATCCCCGATGTGCAAATGGTCGTCGGTGGCTTTCCCTGCCAAGACTACTCTGTCGCGCGTCCTCTCAATCAGGCGCACGGCATCGAGGGCAAGAAGGGTGTCCTCTGGTGGGACATCTATCACTTCCTCGAGATGAAGAAACCCAAGTTCGGCCTCTTCGAAAACGTCGACCGCCTGCTCAAATCGCCCGCGTCTCAACGCGGTCGCGACTTCGCCATTATCCTAAGCTGTCTTGCCGACCTCGACTACACGGTCGAATGGCGCGTGGTCAACTCTGCCGAATACGGTTTCCCCCAGCGTCGCAAGCGTGTTTATATCTTCTGCGAAAAGGACACTGGCAGGGTTGATCTCGTTGATCGCATGCACAACGGCGTCATGGCTAAAGCCTTCCCCGCCATCTATCCCGACGAGATGTCCGAGCTCGACGTTTTACCCGACCCCTACGAGAACTCAACTCGTTTTGGCGTCGGCCAGAAGACCTCTCAATTCAAGAATGCCGGCGTCATGCAGGGCTGTCATGTTCTGACCTGCGACTTTGCCGAAGACTATCACGGTGAGCGCCACGTGCTTGGCGACGTGCTTGTCGACGAGGCTGATGTCCCGGAGCAGTTCTACATCTCCGACGAAAAGCTTCCCGACTGGCGCTACCTTAAGGGCAGCAAGCGCGAAGAGCGCACTAACAAAAAGACAGGCTTTACGTACACGTATTCCGAGGGAGCCATGAGCTTCCCGGATGCCACCGACAAGCCGAGCCGCACCATCCTCACAGGAGAAGGCGGCACGGGAGCGAGCCGCTTCAAGCACGCCATCGAATGTCCCGATGGCCGTTTCCGCCGTCTTGTTCCCGACGAGCTCGATCAGCTTCAGGGATTCCCGAAAGGCTGGACCGATACGGGCATGACTGACGGCCATCGAGCCTTCTGCATGGGCAACGCACTCGTCACCGGCGTGCCCCACCGTATTGGTGAAGCTATGGTCGAAGTGTACGGCCTCTAAGGCAAGCAATCCGGAGCCGGCAGTTCACGCTGTCGGCTCCGTTTTTCCATCCCACTCCCCTGTATACTGATGTAGCACGTGTTTCATCCGGGCTTGTTGGGCCGTATTGTTCATGGGAGGGTCTTATGGCTGCTTCGAATCCGCCTAAGGGAAGCGTTTCTTCTTCGTCCATCAGGCCGGTGACGCGCAAGGCCGTGCGCTGCCAGCGCGAGGTCGCTTGGCTTGTCACGCAGGCGGCGGGCAGGCTTGTGGCGACCACTCAGGACGTCAATGCGCCTACGCCGAGCTTTGTGTTAGCGGCGGCGCTGGATTTTGTGCGCCAATTGGAGCTTGCCGCACAGGATGCCAGCGGCCACCTCGACTACCAGAATGTTATGGCGCCCGACCTGCAAACGTTCTGCCACATGGCCAAGTTGCCCGCCGCGCCCAATGCGCTTTCGGACGCAGGCTACATGTTTACGCTTTCGGGCGCGGACCTTATCCGCGATATCTACGCATACTGCAGCGAGCTCACCGAGCGCCACGTCTTTGACGCGGCAGAAATCAAACCGGGATATGCCATCAAGCTGGTTCTTAGGCTGTTCTTGATGGATGGGTTCGGGACTATGCCAGCGTAAGCCGGATTTTTAACTTCGCCGTCGACTGGGCAACAACCGCCTTACCTTAGCGGGCGCCAATCGAGAGTCGATTATTGGGTCACCTCGTCCGCTGGCGCATTTATTCCGCACGCTCCGACAGTCGATACTTGCGGTTGCGACTCGTCGCCGGCGCTGTGGGCTCAAGCTCGCCTTGAGCAATGAGTGTGTTGACGCGCGACCTAACCTGGGAAATTGTGAGCCCTGTGTGCTCCGCCAACTCGCGCGTACCCAGCTCACCGCAACGCTTAAGTGCCGCCACAATTAAGTCACCGCCGTGGTCGACCGGCTCGACCTTTGAGCGATAGAGAACCACTTTGAACCGATCGAATCCCGGGCAGAACAGGGGCTCGGCCAAACCATGAGCACACATGGCGTCGATCATCATCGGAATGCCCGAGCCATTGCCCTCAGCCGGCGAACCTGCGCCATCCGGCAGCGGAACAATCGACATGAGTTTCATGAGCGTCGCGTTGCGGCACCGGGAGCTGCCGTCAAACAAGTTCTCGCGAGTCTTTCCTCCGTATAGGCCGCCGGGGTTCGTCACTTCGATACGGTCATCAAAGACGTCAACAGCGACCGACTGCCCACAGAACCGATCTCCGTATTCTCGGTGGATTACGGCGTTGGCGATTGCCTCGCGCAGGACCTCCTCGGGAATCTCCAGCGAGTCGACACGCGAGACGCCTTGGATCGTCGAGGTTCGCCGCAAATTCTTGGCGACTGCCGCGACGGCATCCGAGATCATTTCGCCCAACGTTCCCTCGCAGATCGTACGGTCCATGAACCTCAACGACCCCGCCGCGCCCTTCTGCGTTCCGGCATAGACCGCCACATCGATAAAGAGCTTAGGATAGAACTGCTGAGGATAGGCACCCGCAGCCAGGAGCCCGGCCTTAGTAACTTTGCCCTGGGAGTCGAGGAAATTCAGGCGCTCCAGCTTCGTTTTCTTGTCCGGCGCGCCGCGCATTGCCCGAGGTGTCAGCGAGAAAGCACGCTCTATCGTGCGATCGACCAGTGCCTCGTCAAGATCGCCTGCAACCGCGCCGGGCACTGCATCGCGATCGCTAGGACTCGTCCGCTCGTATGACGACAGTGCCAAAACCTCGGTCGATGAAAGTGGCACGTCTTTGTCATCAATGCGCTTGTAGCTGCCGCCCTGGGCGCCGCGTTCTATTACATAGCAGGGCTTGCTCGACGGGTCGAGCTCCTCAATCGTGATAACGAGAACCACGGTGCCCCGAAGCTCCACGCGCTCAATAGTGTATTTGGGCGGATTGGCCAGTTTTCCGCGACCGCCGGCATCACCCATGCCTGCGACAAATTGGTTGAGCACCTTCTCGGTCTCAAAGTCCTCAACCGGGACAAAGCCCGCGCGCTCGCTCACGCCGAGCACGATAATTCCGCCGGCGGTATTCGCGAATGCGCTAACCGTTTCCCATACGTCGCGAGAAAGCGTCGTGGCGCTCTCCTTGACCTCGACGCTAAGATCGTCCGAGCCCATCCGCCTTAAAGACTCGAGCAGACCGATCAGTTCGTTCTCGTTCATCTGCACGTCCTTTCGCTCGGTCCGGCGGAGAATGCCGCGAATAGATTTCCTTCGTCTCTCAGTTATCTCTCGTAATTATCTCTTGTCTCTCTGTTATCTCTCGTATTAGAGATGAGTGAAAGATGAGAGATAAGATATCTACCATCTGTTTCATTTAAACATGTTTTTGCTGGTAGAACAATCAGTATTGAGACAATACCGTGATTTCTTGTCTCTTTGCTGCTCAGTTATCTCTCATATTCATCTCTCGTCTTTCTGTTATCTCTCGTATTCGTGACGAATGAGAGATGAGAGATGAGAGATGCGCGGGCGGCGGATGAGCGTGGATTTTGGACGGTCGCGAAATGAGGGTGGATATTTGGACGTTTTGAGGCTGATTCCGTCCGAAAATCCACTCTCATTCGATAGGCGTCCAAGTTTCCACGCTCGCACGGCGGTCACGCGGGGTCTATGCCCAATCCGCTGGCATCGTCTCCAGTTCGCCGCAGAGCCGCGGCCCCATATGGGTATACTCACGAGGATTCGACTCGATTCGCCCCCGCTGGGGCGTCAAAGGAGACTGCATATGCCCACCACCTCAACCGACCCGCGCGCCGCTGCCGCCGCGCTGCTGGTGCCCGGCACCACCTGTCACGGCTTTGCCGTCGAGCGCTGCGAGACCGTGCCCGAGCTCGACTCGGACGCCTACGTGCTGCGCCACACCGCCTCGGGCGCTCGCCTGCTGTACCTGGCGTGCGACGACGAAAACAAGGCTTTTGCCATTGGCTTTAAGACGCCGCCGGCCGATTCCACCGGCGTGTTCCATATCCTCGAGCACTCGGTGCTGTGCGGATCGGCCAAGTTTCCCGTCAAGGAGCCGTTCGTCGACCTGATCAAGAGTTCCATGCAGACGTTCCTCAACGCCATGACCTACCCCGACAAGACCATCTACCCCGTTGCCACCACCAACGAGCAGGACCTGTACAACCTGATGGACGTGTACCTGGACGCGGTGTTCAACCCGGCCATCTATACCAAGCCCACCATTTTTGAGCAGGAGGGCTGGCACTACGAGCTGGACCTGCCGAAGGGCGCCGAGGGCGAGGGCAACGGCAGTTCCGCAAGCCTGCGCGAGGGAACGCTACGCTATAACGGCGTGGTGTTCAACGAGATGAAGGGCGCGCTGTCCGACCCCATGAGCGTGCTGGACGATGCCGTCAACACCGCGCTTTATCCCGACACCGCCTATGCGCACGAGAGCGGCGGCGACCCGCGCGCGATCCCTGCGCTCACCTACGAGCAGTTCCTGGACACGCACGCGCGCCACTACAATCCTTCCAACTCCTACATCACGCTCTACGGCGACCTGGACGTGGACCGTGCACTGGCCTTTTTGGACGAGCGCTATCTGTCGCAGCCAAGTGCCGCGAGCCGCCGCATGGACGCTGCCGTTGCAGCCGGCGAGAACCCGTCCACGCTGGCGCCCAATCCGCTAGTCGTGCAGGCGCCCGTGACCTGCGAGTACAAGCGTGTCGAGATGGCAACCACACCCGAGAACGCCCTGGTGGGCCTGGGTCTTGTGCTGGGCAGCGCGCTCGACCGCAAGCGCACGATCGCGGCGGACATCCTGTTCGAGGCACTGCTGGGTTCCAACGAGGCGCCGGTTAAGAAGGCCATTCTTGCCGCCGGCCTGGGCGGCAACGTGGTGAGCTACACCGCGGCCGAGAGCCTGCAGCCCTACGAGCTCATCATGCTGCAAAACGCGCAGCCCGGCGTGGCGCGCGAGCTGCGCCGGGTGTTCCAGGACGCCTGCCGCGACCTGTGCGAGCACGGCGTTCCGCGCGAGCGCCTGGAGGCCATCATCAGCAGCAACGAATACGACCTGCGCCAGCGCGACTACGGTATCGCCGACGGCGTGGCCATTGCGTGCGACGCGCTGAGCACCTGGCTCTACGATGACGACGCCGCGACGCTAGCGCTCAAGTACGGCCCGGTGTACGAGGAGCTGCGCGGCGAGCTGGACGGCAGCTACTTTGAGGACCTGCTGCGCGAGCTGGTGCTGGAAAACGACCACATGGCGCTAGTCGAGCTGGTGCCGGTGGATGCCGCCGAGGGTGCGGAGAGTGCCGAGGCTGCCGAGCTGGCAGCCAAGCGCGATGCCATGACCGATGCCGAGCTGGCCGATGTGGTCGAGCGCACGGCCGCGCTGCGCGCCGCGCAGGAGGCGGATGACACGCCCGAGGCCAAGGCCACGCTGCCACGCCTGCGCGTGTCCGACATTGGCGAGGCGCGCCCCGAGCCGCCGCTCGTTGTGGACACGACCGCGCCCATCCCCTGCCTGCGCCACGGCATCCCCACCAACCGCTTGGCCTACGCCATGCAGTATTTCGACCTGAGCTGCGTTGCGTTTGAAGACCTGCCCTATGTGACCCTGCTCTGTCGCCTGCTCAAACAGCTGCCCACGAGCGAGCACTCGGCCGAGGAGCTCGACAACCTCATCGCCGGCAAGCTGGGCTTTTTGAGCTTTACGACCGAGGTCATGACGCAGCCCGACGTGGACGGCGTGCGCCCCTACCTGCTGGTGAGCGCCGGCGCCCTGTCCGAAAAGATCGATGCGCTGGCGAGCCTGCCGCGCGAGGTGTGGTCGAGCTCGCTGTTGCTTGATGCCGACGCCGACCGCGTGCGCGACGTGCTCACGCAGATTCGCATTGGGCTTGAGCAGGGCTTCATTAACAACGGTCACTCGGCGGCGCTCGGTCGCGCGATGAGCTACAGCTCGCCCTCGGCCGTGGTGCGCGAGCAGCTTTCGGGCGTGGACTTCTACCTGTTCCTGCGCGATCTGCTCGACCACTTTGACGAGCGCCTGGACGACCTGCGCGCCAAGCTTGCCGAGCTGGCAGGCCGCATCTTTGTGGCCGACGGCTGTCTGGCGAGCTTTACCGGCAGCGATGAGGACTTTGACGCGTACTGGGCCGCCGCGGGCGACCTGGGGTTGGGCGTGGGCGACGGTGCTGTTGCCGGCCGCGACGCGCTCGTGGTGCCGACGCCGTGTGACCGTCACGAGGCTTTCGTCATCCCCAGCGACATCTGCTTTGCGGCAAGCGCATGCGACCCGCGTCGCCTGGGCATTGACGTGACGGGCGCCTGGGCGGTTGCCGCCAACGCGCTCTCCTACGACTACCTGTGGAACGAGATCCGCGTGAAAGGCGGGGCGTACGGCTGCGGATTCCGCGCGGCAGGCGAGCGTCAGGCCGCGTTCTACACCTACCGCGACCCGGCAATCGACCCCTCGATTGAGCGCGTGGCGCGCGCAGGCGAATGGCTCGGCAGTTTTGAGCCCGACGTGGCCGCCTTTGAGGGCTTTATCGTGAGCTGCGTGAGCGGCATGGACGCGCCGGTGAAGCCGTACGCGCTCACCAAACGCCGCAACACGACCTACCTGGCCGGACTCGATCCACATGCACGCGAGGAGCGCCGCGCCCAGATGCTCGCCGCCACGCCCGGTGAGCTGCGCTCGCTCGGCGCCGACGTGACGCGCATCGCAGCCGTCTCGCCCACCTGCGTCTTTGGCGGCCGAGACGTCATCGCCAAGAGCAACGCCGGCTTTAACGTCATCGACCTGCTGGGCTAACGCACAGCAAAGGTAGATTTTTGGGACATGCCTGAAAATCTACCTTTTCTTTTGCCGCTGCCTGGGCGGGGCAGCTCAGCCCGTCACACCAGTTTGTCTAAATCTGTAACATCTAGGCGGCAATATTGGCTCCAGATGTTACAAATCGAGACGTTTTCGGATGACGCCGGCCCTTTGTCTAAATCTGTAACATCTAGGCCCGATTTTGCCGAGTTACTGTTACAGATCGAGACACACCGCCGCGAACACCCACTCTTCGTCAAAACCCACGAAGGTGTCCATGAACTGCTCCCCTTGCGATGGTTTGCGTGGTGGTTTCGACATTTGACCAGATAAAACCTACCAAAATAAACCTGTCCCTTTTTGGTAGGTTTGAGAGAGGGGCCGGGATGGATAAGGCCGAGTTGCGGCGGGCGATAATTGCCCGGCGCGACGCTCTAGATTTGGATATGCGGGCGGCAAAGTCTGCTGCTGTATGCGCGCGGCTCGTTGAGTTGCTGGGCGGCTCGGGTCCCGCGGCCCCGCGCACCGTTGCCGTCTATGCCGCCATGGGCTCCGAGGCAGATCCTGCCGCGTTTGCCGCAGCGGCCGCAAAACACGGCTGGCGCGTGGCCTATCCGTGCATGTTCTCGGCAGCTGACACCGTGGCTTGTGGCCAGCGCATGTGCATGCGGGCAGTTGCTGCCGGCGATGCGTCCGAGGCCCCGTTTATCGCCCACCCTACGCGGGCCTTCGCAGCCACGGACGTCGACAGCAGCCGCTTTCCTATCGTGCCTGCCGAGGCGCTCGATATGATCGTCGTGCCGCTCGTAGCCTTCGACCACACCGGCGCGCGCCTGGGCTATGGCGGCGGCTGCTACGACCGCTACCTGCCCACGCTCTCGCCCGCATGCCAAATCATCGGCATCGCCTTTGACGAGCAGCGTGTCGACCACGTTCCCACCGACACCCACGACCTGCCGCTACCCCACATCATCAGCGCCTAACCGCCGTTGTATCGCACCCGCAAGATGGGCATCCGAAAATCCACGCTCGTCACGCCGCAGCCGCAGCCGCAGCCACAACCGCAACCGCAGCCGTAGCCTAGTGCTCCTCGCCGGCACGGGCCAGGTCGTAGGGCGTGGTCTGGTAGACGTAGTAGTTGAGCCAGTTGGTGTAGAGCAGCTGGGCCTGGCTGCGCCAGACGTTGCGCGGCTCGGCGGTGGGGTCGTCACCTGGGAAGTAATGCGCCGGCACCTGGGGGTTGAGCCCGCGCTTCACGTCGCGCTCGTACTCCAGGCGCAGCGTGTCGGTATCGTACTCGGGATGGCCAAAGACAAAGAAGCGGCGACTGTCGGTCGACTTGACGATGTACAGGCCCACCTCGTCTGATACGGCCACGACCTCAAGCTGCGGCTCGGCCTCCACGTCCTCGCGGCGCACATCGGTATTGCGTGAGTGCACGGCATAGAAGCGGTCGTCAAAGCCGCGGACCAGCGGGCTTTGCGGCTTCACCAGATAATGCTCAAACACGCCGCTCGCCTTGGCCGGCAGGTCGCACTTCTGGATACCGTAATGATGGTAGAGCCCTGCCTGTGCACCCCAGCAAATATGCAGCGTAGAGTGCACGTGCGTGGTGGACCAATCCATGATCTGGCAGAGCTCGGGCCAGTAGTCGACCTCCTCGAACGGCATCTGCTCCACCGGCGCGCCCGTGATGATCAGGCCGTCGTAGTGGATATCGCGGATGTCGTCGAACGTACGGTAGAACGTCTCCAGGTGGCCGGCACTCACGTGCGTGGCCTCGTGCGTCTTGGTGCGTAGCAGGTCCACCTCTACCTGCAGCGGCGTGTTGGAGAGCTTGCGCATGATCTGCGTCTCGGTGGCGATCTTGGTGGGCATGAGGTTGAGGATGAGCACGCGCAGCGGACGGATGTCCTGGTGCAGCGCGCGGTACTCGGTCATGACAAAGATGTTCTCGCTCTCGAGCTGCGCGGCGGCAGGGAGGGCGTCGGGGATGCGAATGGGCATGGATGCTCCTTACGAGTCAGTTGCAGCTATGGTACAACGAGCGGCCCCATCCGCGCGAGTGCATCGCCCCGAGACACCGTCAGCGGCCCAAATCACTCCAAAAGAAGAGATTAAGGCATGTCCCAAAAATCTACGGCGCTTTAGCCTAGCAAAGTGGCAGCAGGACGCTACAATGGTTCGATGCGAAAAACTCGGCCGAAAGGATATGAATATGTACCAGACGCGTAAGATCGGTGTGGTCGGCCAGGGCCACGTAGGAGCACATGTCGCCAACAGTCTGCTCATGCAGGGCATTGCCGATGAGCTGTACCTCTGCGATATCAACGAGGCAAAGGTGACGTCCGAGGTCCAAGACCTGCGCGACTCCCTTTCGTTTGTCCCGTACAACACCAAGATCGTCAACTGCTACGACCACTACGAGGAGCTGGCCTGCTGCGACGTCATCGTCAACGCCGCCGGCAAGGTCGCACTGGCCGCCGGCAACCGCGACGGCGAGCTGTTCTTTACCACCGACGCCGCCCGCACCTTTGCCAAGCGCATCGTCGACGCCGGCTTCGACGGCATCTTCGTGAGCATCTCCAACCCCTGCGACGTCGTGTGCACTGAGCTGTGGCATCTGACCGGCTACGATCCCAAGAAGATCATCGGCTCGGGCTGTGGCCTGGACTCTGCCCGCCTGCGCACCGAGATCTCCAAGAAGGTCGGGGTGAGCCCCAAGTCCATCGACGCCTACATGATCGGCGAGCATGGCTTTAGCCAGCTGGCCGCCTTTAAGGCCGCAACCATCGCCGGCAAGAGCCTCAACGAGCTTCAGGCCGAGAACCCCGACAAGTACGCCTTCGACCACATGGAGGTCGAGGAGCTCGCACGCAAGGGCGGCTATGTGACCTACGCCGGCAAGCAGTGCACCGAGTACGCCGTTGCCAACTCCGCCGCGCGCGTCTGCGCCGCCGTGCTGCACAACGAGCACGCCGTGCTTTCGGCCTCTACGCTTATGACCGGCCAGTATGGCGAGGAGGGCATCTTTACCTCCCTGCCGTGCGTGATCGGCGCCGAGGGCGTCGAGGAGGTCTACATGCTCGACCTTTCCGAGCACGAGCTCGAGGGCTTCCACAAGAGCTGTCAGCACATCCGCGACAACATCGCCCAGCTCGACTGGTGGGACGCCGAGGCCTACGACGCCAAGTAGTCCGCCGGTTGATGCGACAACTCACTCATACGGACACAATGTAAAGCGGGCCGCGCCGGAAACCCACCGGCGCGGCCCGCTTTTTGACTCACGCGACACGCTTGCAGATTTAGGTCTAATACTTTTCCCGAAAAGTGAACGAGCAAAAACGAGCCCCCGAAGCATCGGCACTTTGTGGGGACCATTTCCTGCAGTTTCATTAAGATTTTCCTGCTGTTTTGGCGTCAAAAAATGTCGATGCTTCGGGGGTCCAAAATAGGTCGTTCACTTCTCGGGAAAAGTATTTGACTTCGTTTTCGACAAACAGAAAGGGGCGCCGTAACGCAAACGGGGCCCGCGCTTGGCGAAGGCCCCGTCATGAAAAATCGCGTTCCCCGTTACCTAGTACCGCTCGACGCCCATGTAGCGGCGAACCTCGGGACTGTGGTCAAATACCTTGCCGCGGGCGGCGCGCAGCTCACAGCTCATCGCATAGAAGAAGATCGGCTCCAGGTACGAACGCACGCTGGCAGGCACCTCGCCCACGCCGTACTCAAGCGCATCGAGCACCATGACTGTATCGGTGTGCGTGTTGAGGAATGCCAGTGCGCGCTCCTCCATGGGGCGGCACTCGCCAGCGCCAAGCTGCACAAAGTAGAAGACGCCGGGCTCGGTAGCCTCGAAGGGACCGTGGAAATACTCGCCGGAGTGGATGTAGCAGCAGTGCTGCCACTGCATCTCCATGAGCGAGCAGATGGCCATGGCGTAGGTCTGGCTAAAGTTGGGGCCGGAGCCCAGGATATAGAAGAACTTGTGCTGCTGGCAGAGCTCGGCAAAGCGATCGCCCAGCTCGGCGTTGACCTTCTCGCGGGCAGCGGGCAGCAGTGCGTCCATCTGCTTAAGGCCGGCGTACATGTCGGCGAGCGCCTCGTAGCCCTCCTGCTGGTCGAGCAGCTCGGCGGCGATCAGAGCGCCGATGCCCTGCGGAACTTCGGCCTGCGACTCGCCCTTGCCCCACGGGTAAACCCAGGTGGTCCACTTGCCGTTATCGATCTTGGAGCCCGCGTAGTCAGTCATAGTCACGACCTCGGCACCGGCGGCCAGCGCCATCTCGCAGCCGTCGACGACCTCTTGCGTGTTGCCGCTGTGGCTACAGGCGATGACGAGTGACTTCGGCCCTAGGCTCTTGGGGGCCATAAGGCAAAACTCGCGCGCCGTGTAGACCGTCGAGGTAAACGTGGTTGCCTCACGCTTGAGCAGCTCATTGGCCGGCATAAGGTCAATCATCGAACCGCCGCAGGCGATCCAAAAGACATTCTCGATCTTACCCTTGCGCCCGATTATTCCCTGAACCAGATCGTGTGCGTTCACGGTGACGTTCCTCCCTGTGTGGCGGCTTTGAGCGACGAAAGCTCGTACCTGCGGTCGTTCTATGTTGTCCTATTTATAGCACGCAAGCTGTCGCAGGTGAATTCATTTCACCAAACTTGTTCTGTATTGTTCTATCTATGGACGTTAGATGTCGAACACGTAGCGCGACCCCACGATCTTTTGGCGCCCGAGCAGCAAGGGCCGCTCGTCCGCATCGGTAAAGTACGCCTCCATATAAAAGAGCGGCTCGCCGACCGGCACCTCCAACAGCGGGGCCGTCTGAGCATCAGCGAGCGCGATCTCCACGGTACAGGGATCGGACTTGAGCGGTGCGCGGCCCGAATTCACGGCAACGAGCGCAAAAATCGAATTGTCGGCGAGGTCCTCGTCGGCAAGCTGCTGCAGATAGGGATGGTCGGCCAGCACAAAGGCGTTGTTCTCGAGCATGACGGGCACGCCATCGGCCGTGCGCACGCGCTCGACCACGATGAGCTCGCAGCCGGGTTCCACGCCAAAAAACGCCGCGTCCTCGCGCGTCGCCGCAACCACCGTGCGCGACACCAGGCGCGCTCCGGCCGCCATGTCGTTGGCAGCGCAGGCCTCGGTAAAACTCTGGACGTCGCCTTTCTGGACAATCTTGCGCTTGAGCTTGGGCGCACACACAAACGTGCCCCTCCCCTGCTGACGGTTGAGATATCCCGCGCGCGACAACTCCTCAATGGCGCGACGCACGGTAATGCGCCCCACGCCGTAGGACTTCGCGAGCTCCATCTCGGAAGGAATGCGCGAGCCGGCAGCGTACACGCCGCGCGCGATCTCGCCCTTTAGGTCGTCCATAACCTGCTGGTACAGCGGCACGGCGGACACGTCAGTACGGTCGGTCTTGCTATCGGCTGCCATCGTTACGCTCCATCCCGTGCATGCTCGGATTCAAACTCTTCAATCGCCGCCATAAACTGCTCGCCAAAGGCGTCGGCTTTTTTCTCGCCAATGCCGTTGACCCGGATAAGCTCGTCGCGCGTCTGAGGGCGCAGGCGGCACAGACCGCGCAGGGCCTTATCGGAGAAGACCATGTACGGCGCCATCTCCAGCTCGATCGAAATCTCCTTGCGGAGTGCCCGCAAGCGCTCGAACAGCTCGGCATCGTCGCCCACGCGCGGGCGCTGATCCAGCTCGGCCTCCTCGCGCAGCAGATCCACCGCACGGAGGGCGCGGGCCGAGGCCTTGCGCTTGGATGCACGACGCTTAACGGTAAAGGCAAACGCCTCGTCCTCGACCTCACCGGCACGCGGGCCCAGCCCCACGACCGGGTACTGTCCCTGTGAGGTTGCCAAATAACCGCGGCCGCACAGCTGCGCGATGATGTCCTTGATGCGCCCGACCGATTCGCTCGACAGCTCACCGTAGCCGCGGTCCTCGTCCAGATGCATCTGGCGAATGCGCTCGGTGTTGCCGCCGTGGAGCACGTCGGCGATCAGCGACTTGCCAAAACGCATGGGACGCGTAGCCACATAGCGCACGGCGGCGCGGGCCATATCGGTGACGTCCTCGACCTCGAACTGCGTGAGGCAGTTGCTGCAGTTGCCGCAGCCCTCGGCGTCGTCCGTGGCGGCACCGCTAGCACCGGCTGCGGCGGTATGCTCGGCCGCAGCCTCGTCGCCAAAGTAGCGCAGCATGTATTCGCGCAGGCAGCCGGTGGTATTGCAGTAGCCCTCCATCTGGCTGAGCAGGCGGTATCGATTCTGGAGCGCCCACGCGCGTTGCTCGTCATCGAGCGCCTCGTCGGCAGCATCGCCGCGATCGATCAAAAAGCGACGCATGCGAAAATCATTGCCGTTCCACAGCAAATGGCAGCTGGCTGGGTCTCCATCGCGGCCGGCGCGGCCCGCCTCCTGGTAGTACGCCTCGATGCTCTCGGGCACGTTGTTGTGAATCACGTAACGCACGTTGGGCTTGTCGATACCCATGCCAAAGGCGTTGGTGGCAACCATTACCTGGATATCGTCGTCGATAAAGGCGCGCTGGCTTTGCCGGCGGGCGTCGTTGCCCATGCCGGCATGGTAGCGGCCAACGCGAATGCCGCTGGAGCCCAGCGCCTCGGCAAGCTCGCTTGCCAGCGCATCGACGGTCTTGCGAGTCGAGCAATACACGATGCCGCTTTCGCTCGAATGTGCGATCACATAGTCGCGCACCCACGCGGCCTTGGCCTTGTCGCCCATCTCCTCGCAGCCAAAGTAGAGGTTCTTGCGATCGAAGCCCGTCACCACCGTCGCGGGGTTTTGCAGGCCGAGCATCTGCTGAATGTCCGCGCGCACGCGCTCGGTCGCCGTAGCGGTAAAGGCCGCCACGATGGGGCGCTGCGGCAGGGAATCGATGAACTCGCGAATCTGCAGGTAGGCGGGACGGAAATCCTGGCCCCACTGGCTTACGCAGTGGGCCTCGTCAATGGCCACGAGCGGCACGCCAATGCCGGCGGCGGCCGCGGCCTCCCGCGCAAAAGCTAAAAAGCGCGGCTCGAGCAGACGCTCGGGCGCCACGTACATAAGCTGGTAGCGGCCCTCGCGCGCCCGCTTGAGCACGGTGTTTTGCTGGGCCGGAGTAAGACTGGAGTTGAGATAGCTGGGTCGCGCACCCGCCGCGAGCAATGCACGGGTCTGATCCTCCATAAGCGACAGCAGCGGACTCACCACAAAGGTGATACCGGGCAGCATGAGCGCGGGCACCTGGTAGCAAATGGACTTGCCGGCGCCCGTGGGCATAACGCCCAGCGCATCGCGGCCGGCAAGGATCGCATCGACCATGCGGTCCTGCCCCGGGCGAAACGAGGTGTAGCCAAAATAGGCGCCGAGCGTATCGAGCGCCATCTGCTGCATGCTATCGGTCATGGTTTCCTAACGTCCAAGTCATCTGCCGCGGTACCGTCAAGATTCTTTCGCAAATTGATTTAGCCGTCTCCGGCCCCGTCCTCTTCTAGCCCTCCGCCTTTCCCCTCAGCTCGTCCATCTCCTCCAGCTTCGACATGT
>NZ_JBQKDN010000015.1:0-54030 GCF_052121815.1 Collinsella sp. LCP19S3_B6 | reverse complement strand
CAGCAGGAGCGGCGGCCTCGCAAACGAAGACGACGCAGATGATGGTCGAAATGACCGTCAGGAAGGAAAGCTTTTTCTTTCCGTCACTCATATTTAATCCTTTGCTCAGTCTTGGACAGATTCGAGGCCCTAAGGTATTAAGGCAATTGCTTGGGCCTCGGTGAGCGGGCGACAGGAGACGAGCATCCACCGCCCGCAAACATGCTTTTAGAAGCCTTGAGGCTTAGAGCTGCTCGAGAGCCTCGAGAGCGGCGTGGAGCTCAGCCTTGGCGGAGTACTCGACACCCTCGTCGTTGAGCGGAGTGCGCTTGCCCAGGGCGGCAAGGAGAGCACGGATGGAGTGCTTGCGGTTCTCGGCCTCGACCCAGCACAGGGAGCGCTCGGGATCGTCCATGACCTCGTCGACGACTTCCTCGCCACGGGTGGCCGGCAGGCAGTGCATGAACTTGGAGTTGGGGCCGGCGAAGTTCATCATGTCCATGGTGACCTGATACTTGGGATAGAACACGTCCATGTAGTTCTCGCCCGAGACCTCCTCGTCGTACAGGCCATACCACACGTCGGTGTAGATGAAGTCGGCGCCCTTGATGCACTCGATGTCGTCAGAGATGACAACCGAGCCGCCGGAGACCTTGCAGTTCTCCTCGGCGATGGCCATCATCTGCTTGCCGAACTCGGCGCGCTCCTCGACGGTGCCAACGTGCAGGCCGCCGTCGGGGATCTGGTGGCCCTTAGGTCCAAACTGGACAAACTTCATGCCGACCTTGGAGGCGATGAACATGAGGGAGACGCAGACCTGGGTGGCATCGCCGATGAAGGCCAGGGTGCAGTCCTCGATCTTCTTGCCCTCGGGGAGGTTCTCGAGCATGGTCATGAGGTCGCCCATCTCCTGCGTGGGATGGTTGAACTCGGACATGCCGTTGATGACGGGCACAGCGGAGCCCTCGGCGAGGCCGACGACGTCCTTGTGACGGTCAACGCGAGCCATCATGATGTCGAGCAGCGAGCCCATAACGCGAGCGGTGTCGCCCAGAGACTCGTGACCGCCGAGCTGGATGGTGCCAGGGCCATAGAACTGAGCATGGCCGCCGAGGTCGGTCATGGCGGTCTCGAAGGAAAGACGGGTGCGGGTGGAGACCTGCTGGAAGATCATGCCAAGGCTCTGGTTGCGGAGCAGGTGCGGATAATAACCGTCAACCTTGATGGCCTTCTTCATTGCCAGGCCAAGATCCTCGATAGCCAGGATCTGCTCTTTGGTGAAGTCGTTGGTGTCGATGAAATCCTTAGGCAGTGCCATATCGATTTCCTTTCCGCCGGTCTTGCCGACTTATTTACTGTGAGGCGCTCGTACATCACACCTCGTGTTGACAAGACCATCATTCACCCGTGTGCAATTTTTACCTAGTTTATTCGGGATTAAAGACCGTTCACGGAGTTACACCCTCTATAAACCAATATAAACCCGCAGGCAGCGGGCTTGCAGGGGGTTTACCGTCTGGAACCGCGAACGGTATACGGCTATGCTATGTCTGGCGTCTAATCCGCAATGGAACGACCGGCTGAGACAAGTATACCCGTGGGATATAGCGGGCTCCATAAGAGTTTAAATGAGGCAGGACGGTGACAAATGGACACGCTCATGTTCTTCTATACCTTAGCGATACTCGTAATCTGTATTGTGACGGCAGTGCTTTCGCTTGCCGCCTACGCCTCGTCCCATCGACGCTTCTTTATCTATGGCAGCGGCGTTTTTATTTGCTACGCCATCGAGATGACCGAGATCTTCTTTTTTGAATACACGTTGCAAAACGAGACTTTTCCGGCCAGCGACTATTACGCAATTACCATGCCTGCGTTTCGGACCCTTGTGGCGACCACTTCACAGGCTTTTATTTGGCTGATTGCCATGGACTTGCTCGATAAGCATTCAAAAAAGCAGTTCACTATCCCCGTCTTAACGTTTTTGCTGTTAGAGTCGCTGACTATCGTCGCTGTCCCCTCCGGCCCCATGCGTCAGTGGCTCTACTACACGATGCGTCAGGTATTCCTTGTCTTTGTGGGACTGTATATCTTTTGGACGGCTCATAAAAGTACGGAGGTTGAGCTGAAGGCACGCGTTAACAACCAGCGAAAGCACCTGATTATCGGCGCTATTCTGGTCGGTTGCATCGTTGCCGAGGATTTCTACAACATCCTTGTCATCCCCATGAGTCTGGCACCCTCTTGGCTGCAGCTTTATCTATCCGAGCGCAACTTTAGCGAGAACGTCTTTGCGTGCTACTTTGCGATTCTGCTGATCATCTACTCATACCACGTGCTTTCAATTCGCATGGAGAAGGCGCCCGAGGAAAAGAACGTCAACGATCTTGATCGACACATCGAAGAGCAAATGCCCTTCTATCGCAACGCCTACAGGCTCTCCAACCGCGAGGCCGAGGTTTTGCGTCTGGTTGTGCTGGGCAAGTCGAACCAAGAGATTGCTGACGAGCTATTCCTTGCCGTGGGCACCGTCAAGACCCACATCCACAACATCCTGGTCAAAACCGAGCAGCAAAACCGAACCACGCTCATCCTCCACTTTTGGAAGCGTTAACCTGCCAAAAAGGGACAGGTTTATTTTGGTAGGTTTTATCTGGGCAAACGCCATCCGCCGCAAGAGAGCTGCTTTCCCTTGCGGCGGTCTTCTAGCAGTAAGACCAAGTGAGTAGACTTTTTGCAGGAGGCCGAGCACAGCCCTAAACGCCGCGGCTCTGACCTGCGATTTTATTGAACATTTGTCGCGATGTGCTCGGCATATCTAAATAAGTCTACTCACTTGCATCCGAGACGCACCAGATAGGCAAATAACCGCCGCGAAGGAAGGGTTACGCGGTTTTACCAAACCGCGTAACGGCTCGACGCTGCAAGCGCCCCTGAGCGAGCAATCTGACGTTCAGTCGTCGGTCGCGTACCGAAGTACGCTTCCCTCCTCTTTCACGTCACTTTACTCGCTTAGGGACGCTTTCGCTGACTTATGCTCAACCTACAATGATTCCAAACTGGATGAGTTACTCGCTGTAGCGGGTGGCTATGGCAGCTCGCACCATTCCGGTGCCCATGAGGTAGGTCACCAGGAAGTAGCCACCGTATGCTGCTAGGAAGATTGCACAGGTGAGGCCCACGGTGCCGCCGATGCTCATATTTCCGAATATGCTCACCAGCTCGATAATCACCTTAAGTGCCACAAAGGAGTGCGCCAGACCCACTGCCAGCGGGAACAGGAAGAATACCGCCTGCTGCGCCATCACCGAATGGCGAATCTGGCGGTCGTCGCAGCCGATCTGTGCCAGCACACGATAGCTGCGGCTGCCGTCGGCCGCGTTGGAGAGTTGCTGGATCGACAGAATCGCCGCGCATGCAACGACCAATACAAAGCCGATGTAGATGGCTAGGTAGCTAATAAGACCGTTCATTTGCGCTGCTTGCGTGTACATCTCGGAGCGTGTGATGAAGATTCCCCACGATCCCGGCTCCTTGCCGTCGACGAGCAGATTGTCGAGCACAGTGTATTCAATGCTCTCGTCTGCCTCGGTCGTATCCATCCCCTGTTTGTAGTTAACGAGCAGGCTACTGGAATACGGCTGCAGATTAAGTTGGGACAACAGCTCGTCGGCAACGACGACGGTACCCGGATTACTGCCCATCGCCGAGTTGGCGATGGCCGCCGTGTCCTCGTCCGACTTATCGGTTGCGGGCTTGAGCGTATGCCCGCCCAAGGTAAGGGCATGGCTGCCGGCCATATACTTGGTGTACAGGTCGATCAGCTCACCGCCCATATCACACGTAAGCAAGTACTGGTCGCGGCCAATGCTCACCGGCTCCTCGCCCATCATCTGACGCAGCTTGTTGTACTGGCTCGCCGGCGTCACAAACAGACCTATCGCATCGGGCTTGCTACCCCCGAACGCCTTGGGAAGCTTTTCGCCCATGGTCTTGCACATCTCACCCGCAGACACCGAAGGGCTCGAACCGCCAAACGGGTAACTTAGATACGAATCGATCTGCACATGCTCACCGGCAACATCGGCGATATTGACCTTCTTGCCGGTCTCGTCGTTGTTGTCCGCCGACTTGTCCTTACCGTGCCATGCGGGGTACAAATCGACCGTTGTATCGGCCAGCACCATGCGATCGGCCTCAGACGGATTGACATACTCTTTGTAGTAGTCGAGCGTATCGGGCGTGTAATAGACATACGTCTGCGACATATCGGCCGGCGTATAGCGCTCCAGATTCTCGTTCATCACATTGGCAATCGACATACCGCACGTCACCGAGGTGATGGCCAAAAACAGGAGCATCGCGATGACGCCCATCGAAAAGCACACCGTGTTGACCTTGGCCGCAAGCTGGCGCACGATAAACATGTTGAGGCCGCGCCAATACACGCCGCGCAGGCTCTGCAGCAGCTTGATAAGCATGCCCGAGAGTCCCCAGAACAGGGCAAAGGTGCCCGCGGTAACCATAGCGGTCGTAATGCCAAACTGGTTCATGGCCTCTTGCAGCTTGCTGTCCGTCGCGGTTAGCGGGAACCCATCACGTAGCAGACGGTAATAGGCCACGCCCACAAGCACCACGCCCACGGCAAAGATGGCAATCGCGATCCAGGGGTTGCGTGTCTTGATGCTCTCGTTGCGACGCTCGGCACCCATAAGCTCGATGAGTTTGGTACGACGCACGGCGCGAAGGTTCAGCAGTAGCGTGAGCACAAACATTACGAGCATGCAGGCAAGGGTCAGGTTGAACGCATGCACCGAGAAAAAGAAGTGGAAATTGGCGATCTGTGTCTTAAAGAGCGAGGCCGTAAAGAACGTCATGAGCTGGGAGAGTCCCACACCCAGCACAATGCCGGCGACAAAGGCCACAACCGATACTATCACGGTCTCGAGCGCCATGATCGTGGCGACGCGCCCGCGCCCCATACCGAGCACCTGGTACAGGCCAAACTCCTTCTTGCGGCGTTTCATGATGAAGTTATTGGCATACACCATCAAAAAGGCCATGACACCGGCCAAAAAGTACGTCAGGTAGCCGAGCATGCTGCCCATAACCTGCGCCAAGCCCTCTTCATCGATTCCGGCGATGTCGACCTGCATCGAGATGGTGTTAAAGGCATAGAAGACCGTGACGCCCAGGGTGAGCGTCAAAAGGTAGACGAGGTAGTCGCGGCCGGCGCGGCGGACGTTGCCCCAAGCGAGTTTACAGAGCATCGGAGCCCTCACCGCCCATCATGGCAACGACCTCCATAATGCGGTCGAAGAACTCGCGGCGGTCGGTGTCTCCGCGGCGCAGCTCGGTGAAGATCTTGCCGTCGCGAATAAACAGCACACGGCTCGTGTAGCTGGCGGCAAAGCTGTCGTGCGTGACCATGAGCACGGTGGCGCGCAGGCGGCGGTTAAGGGCCTCCAGGCTCTCGAGCAGCAGGCGAGCGCTCTTGGAATCGAGGGCGCCGGTGGGCTCGTCGGCCATGATCATGGTGGGGTCGGTGACGAGCGCGCGAGCCGCGGCAACGCGCTGCTGCTGACCGCCGGACATTTGGTAGGGATACTTGTCGAGCACCTGACTGATGGACAGGCGCGCTGCCACATCCTGCACGCGGGTCGAGATCTCTGCCGAGTTTGTGCGGGCGATGGTGAGCGGCAGGGCGATGTTCTCGCGTGCCGTGAGCGTATCGAGCAGGTTGGAGTCCTGGAAGATAAAGCCAAGCTCCTCGCGGCGGAACTGCGAAAGCTTAGCCTGCTTCATGCGCGTCACGTCCTGGCCGTTGATGCGGATCGCGCCACTTGTGGCACTATCGATGGTCGACACGCAGTTGAGCAACGTCGACTTGCCCGAGCCCGAAGCGCCCATGATGCCAACGAATTCGCCGCGGTTGACGGTAAAGCTGACGTCGTTGAGCGCGCGGGTCACGTTGCCCAGCGCTCCGTATACCTTTTCGAGATGCACGACTTCCAGTACCGGAGTCGCCATGTGCGTGGTTTGCATACCGAGTCCTTTCTTGCGATTAGTCTACGGCATCTATAGTCGCAAGAAGCCGAGTCGGCTACCATCGATATCGCTTACGCTTGCCTTACCGTTGCGTAAGGTAGGGGTAGTCTTTTTGGGACGGGGCTTTTTTAGCTACCCTATGTCAAATGCGGCCTCATGCTTCGAAGGCTACGGATAGGGTAGCTAAAAAAGCCCCGTCCCAAAAAGACTACCCAAATGAGCTGCCTTGTCATGTGTTGATGCTGAGAGAGGACTCCTGTTGAAGACTGTTCATGTTGCCGCTGGGATCATTCGCAAGGAAGGATCCGATGAGCTGCTTGCCGTGCAGCGCGGCTACGGCGACATGCAGGGACTTTGGGAGTTTCCCGGCGGCAAGCTCATGCGCGGCGAGACGCCCGAGGACGCCGTACGCCGCGAGCTCATGGAAGAGCTGCAGGTAAAAGTCACCAACCTGCGCGATTTTTACACCGTTGAATATGACTACCCCGATTTTCATCTCTCAATGGAGTGTTACTACTGCTCGCTGGCTAAAGAATCCGATGAGCCCCAGAAGCACGACCGCCAGCTCGATATCCGCTGGATTCCGCGCACCTCGCTTGCCACGGTGGAATGGATGCCCGCCGACAAGGGGCTTATCGATGCTCTGATTGAGTTGAAGGAAGATCGGCTTGAGGCCAACGGCGCCGCCGATGACGCCACGCCCAACACGGCCGACAAACCCGCCACCAAGCCCAAGCGCGCACCTAAGCGCCGCAGCAAAAAGCGTCCCAAGCCCGGCCTACTCGACGGCATCGATACCTCGGACCTCTCCGCTGACGAGCGCGAACTGGTGCGCCGTCGCGCCGCTATAAAAAAGTCCATGAAGGGCAACAAGCGCGCCAACACCAAACCCGAGCTGCTCGTTCGCCAGCGCCTGCGGGCAGCGGGCCTTACGGGATACCGTCTGGAATGGAAGGTACCCGGCAAGCCTGACATCGCCTTTCCCGGGCGCAAGATCGCCATTTTCGTCAACGGCTGCTTTTGGCATCGCTGCCCTAAGTGCAATCCGAGCCAGCCCAAGCGCAATGTTGAGTTTTGGGAGGCAAAGTTTCGCCGCAACGTCGAGCGCGACCGAGCCGCCATCGACGCGCTTACCCAAATGGGCTGGACGCCCATCACCGTCTGGGAATGTGAGCTCAAGAAAGACCGCATTGACGCCACCATGGAAAAGGTCATCGAACAGGTACGCGCCGCCGCACCGCAGCGCTAACAGCGATCATTCACACGCTCCGCACGTCCGCGCCACATCCGAGCCGCAAACCTTAGAAAGCCCTTAAGCTCAAAACCTTTCAAGAGTGTTATTCGATACCTTTGACCTGCGGTTTCATTGTTATATCAAACCTGATTAAGCCTTTCTTTAGTGCTTCTTTGCAGCAGCCGCGGCATAATACTGCCAACGCACGGGACCTAGCAGCACACCCCGTGCGCAACCTTTTGGTGGACATCGAGGAGGCCGCATAAGCATGCATTCTTCCAATGACGCAGCGCAGCAGCCATCCCTAAAACATGCAGACCTTTTCTCCTTCCCCCCGACACAGAGAAACGGCCTCCTCGACTCCCCCACCACAAAAGCCAAACGCTCAACCGATCAGAATCTCAACTTGCGAATATCCTTCGATAAGCTCCAAGCATCCCTAAACAAGTCATTCCCAAACCAAGCCCGGGCATACTAACCCCCACCAACAAAGAAGCCCTAACGCCCCACCAATTTCCGCCCCAACGCCACAAGGGCGATCGAGCAGGGCCGTCTGGAAACGGAAAAGGGCCTATCTCTCAGAACATTCCGCAGGACGGAGGAAGCCCCGCAGCGCGTAGCGCGCAGCGGGGCTTCCGACATATCCGAGGACGTTCTGAGAGATAGGCCCTTTTCCGTTTCCGGACGGCCCGGTGGGATCAGAGTACCCTTGCTGTTACTCTGCTTTGCCCACAGAGTTGAGGTTGGTCATGCGGATCTTAACCAGCTCGGTGATCTCACGCATGCCCTCCTTGGCCGGCTTCTTGGGATCGAAGCAGGCGGGGTTCTCGGCCATGTAGGCCATGAAGCCCTTGGTGTAGGCCTGACGCAGCTCGGTAGCGTAGTTAACCTTGCAGATGCCGTTCTTCACAGCCTCGGCAACCTGCTCATCGGGCACACCGGAAGTGCCGTGCAGAACCAGCGGCACGTCGACGGCGTCGCGGATGGCCTTGACCACGGACTGCTCGATGTGCGGATCGCTCGTGTACACGCCGTGGCTGGTGCCAACGCCAATGGCCAGCGAGGTGCAGCCGGTGCGCTCGACGAACTCCTTGGCCTCGGCAGGATCGGTGTAGGGGCTCTCGCCCTCAACCGCGGGACCGTCGTCCTCCTTGCCGCCAACCTTGCCGAGCTCGGCCTCGACGGGCACGCCCATGGCGCGGCCAGCGTCGGCGACGGACTTGGTCAGGGCAATGTTGTCCTCGAAGGACTCGTGCGAGCCGTCGATCATGACGGAGGTGTAGCCCGTGCGGAAAGCCTGCATGCAGCGGTCATAGCCATCGCCGTGATCGAGGTGCAGAGCGACGGGCACGGAAGCGCGCTCGGCAGCGGCCTTCACCATGCCGTAGAAGTAGTCCAGGCCAGCGGTCTTGATGGTGCCCGGGGTGGTCTGCATGATGACGGGGGACTTGGTCTCCTCGGCAGCGGCCAGAACGGCCATAACAAACTCGAGGTTCTCGACGTTGAACGCGCCGACGGCGTAGTGACCGGCCTGAGCGTCCTTGAGCATCTTTTCGGTGGTAACAAGTGCCATGAGCGTTTGCTCCTCTCCCTCGCCCGCATCTGGACATCGGGCGTAGTTGTTCACAAGGCGTTTTACCTTGCGTTTTACTGCGTTCATTGTATGAAATTCAGCGGCTTTGCACGTGCGAGATATTGAGTCCATGCAGGCCAATACAGTCGTTTTTGAAAAGTAAACGGAAGGAATCGGAACCGAGTGGGCGTGTTCGATATTGAATTTTGAGCGTTTAGCGTCTTTCTTTTATAGAAAAGATAAGTAATCGAAAGTTGTTTTCTTACTCAAAAAGAAAATGAACGAAAATAGAGTCAACACAATTCCTGCAAATATAGCCGAGAATGGAGCAAACATGGCCCAAGCTACCAACCGTGCTTTTGCTGACGAGCGCCGTACCGCCATTATGGAAATACTCGAGCATAACGCCTCGGTGCAGGTAGCAGAAATCGCCCAGACCTTTGGTGTGTCCTCCGTCACCGCCCGCGCCGACCTAGACGCGCTCGCCGAAGCAGGCAAGCTGCGTCGCACACATGGTGGTGCCGTATCGCTCCACAAACGCCTGACCGTCTCCACGCAAGATCGCCGCATCAATGTCAACGTCGCCGCCAAGCAGGCCATCGCGCAAAGCGCCATCGAGCTCGTTAATGACGGCGACACGCTGCTCGTCGACTCGGGCACCACGGCGCTCGAATTCGTCCGGCTCCTCGATCAGCGCGACGGCATCACCGTTATCACGGCCGACATTACCATCGCCGATTATATTGACGAGAGCATGCCCTCGGTCGATGTCGTCATGCTGGGCGGGGCACTGCGCAAAGGCCATCGCTATCTGTACGGCCCACTTACCATGCAGGCGCTCCAAATGGTCCACGCCGACCTTGCCGTCATGTGTCCTGGCGCTTTTGTTCCCGGCTGCGGCTTTACGACCGACTTTCCGCAGATGGCCGAGACCAAAGCGGCTATGGTCGGTGCCACCCGTCAAAGCGTCGCCCTCATGGATGCCAGTAAGGTCAACGGACGCGGCATGTACCGTTTTGCCGAGCTTGCCGACGTCGACATCATCGTGATGGACAGCGACCCCGACGCCGCCGTCGCCACCTCAATCGCCGAGGCCGCCGACAGCGCACGTCCAGCCCTCATCATCGCCGGCGCTTAAACAAAAACCACCACAAAGGGCCTGTCCCTTTGTGGTGGTTTTGCCCGTTAAAAGCGAAATATCGCTACTTGGAAAGCTCGTCGGCGAGGGCCTCGATCTGGGCGCGCGATGTGTCGTTGAGCGATCCCAGCACGGTCACCTTGTTCTCCGCCAGGGTGATGTCCTTCATGCCCTCGAGCTCCTTGGTCATAACCTTGGCAGCGGCGGGCGCCCAGGAACCGGCCTCGACGAGCGCCACGGTGCGGTTCTGGTAGGCATGCTCGGCAAGCGTGTGGATAAAGGTGCTCATGAACGGGAAAATCTCGCCCTGATAGGTGATAGAGGCGAGCACCAGGCGGTCATAGCGGAACGCATCCTCAACGGCCTCGGCCATGTCGTCGCGAGCCAGGTCAAAGACGGAAACCTTCTGGCCGCGAGCCTCGAGCGCTGCGGCGAGCTCCTCGACAGCGGCCTTCAGATGGCCGTAGACACTCGCATAGGCAATCGTGATGCCCTCGTCCTCGGGCTGATAGCTCGACCAGGTGTTGTAGGTGTCGAGGTAATAGCCCAGATTCTCGGTAAGGACAGGACCGTGGAGCGGGCAGATGATCTGGATATCCAGATCATCTGCCTTTTTGAGCACGGCCTGCACGAACTTGCCGAACTTACCGACGATGCCAAAATAGTAGCGGCGAGCCTCGCAGGCCCAGCCCTCGGGATCCTCGATGTCGTTGGCGCCAAACTTGCCAAAGCCGTCGGCGCTAAAGAGCACCTTGTCGGTGGCCTCATAGGAGAAGAGTACCTCGGGCCAGTGAACGTTGGGGGCGCCGATAAAGGTCAGGCTGTGGCCGCCCAGGTCGAGCACATCGCCCTCTTTGACAACCATTTTGCGCTCGGGGAAGTCGGTGCCAAAGTAGTTGACCATCATGCGGAAAGCACCCATGCTGGCCACAATCTGCGCCTGGGGATAGCGCTCCATAAAGGCGGCGATACCGGCGGAGTGATCAGGCTCCATATGATGGATGACCAGGTAGTCGGGCGTACGGCCATCGAGCGCGGCCTCGAGGTTGCCGAGCCACTCGTCGACAAAACCACCGTCGACCGAATCGGCGACAGCGATTTTATCGCCCAAGATAACGTAGCTGTTGTATGCCATACCGTTCTCGGACACATCGTACTGGCCCTCGAACAGGTCAATGTCGTGATCGTCGACGCCAATGTAGCGGATATCCTTGGTGATCTCCATCAGGCAAAGCCTCCTAGATAGACAAAATAACCTGTCTATCATAGCACTTGGCAGCATTCCAACTGTTATCTGCCGGCATCCTTACCGATTGTTATTAAAATACGATAAATCGCCGTTTACCTGCGCAAACTATGAGCGTGGCATCGCCGTGCTATGTCGAATAATGAGCTGGCCGGGAATACGAATAGCAACGGTTTTGCCCGCCGTACCCGCCTCGGGAACCGCGTGCTCAAACACCTCGCGTCCACGCTGATGTAAATCGAATCGAACGGTCGTGAGCTCGTTATGCGCGACAAAGTCGTCGAGCGAATCGTCGACGCCCACCACGCTTACGTCCTCGGGCACGCGCAGGCCGCTATCACGCAACGCGGCAATCGCGCCATTTGCCATCTGGTCGTTTGCCGCATAGATCGCCGTCATGGTGCGATCGTGCTCGGCCAGGTACCTGCCGGCCTCGTAGCCGCTGTTGGCAGACCAGTCGCCCTCGAGCGGCGCCTGCGGCTTAATGTGCTTATGCTCGAGCGCATCCTGCCAGCCGGCGCGACGAAATTGCTCGTCGACCGAGAACGACGGGCCGCCAATATAGCGAATTTGCTCGTGCCCCAGCTCAAACAGATGATCCATAAGCAAGAGCGAGCAGCCGTAATGGTCGGAATCGACCGTGGTCACGCGCGGATGCGCGTACATGGTAACAATAACCGTGCCAATGCCCAGCAGCGGATCAAACGTCTCAAAATCGGGCGCCATGCGGCTCATGCCGATGATGATGCCGTCCACCGGCAGCGCAGCCATACGACGCGTGGCCTCGGCAAGCGAAAACTCCTCGGTCTTGGACATCTCGACCAGCGTGATGGCGCAATTATGCTCGCGAGCAGCGCTGGCGATGCCGTCGATCATTGAGAGGTTGCCAAACTTGGTGATATCGTTGACGCACAGACCGACCGAATGGTAACGGCCGTCGCGCAGCGAGCGGCCGGCATAACTCGGACGAAAACCGAGCTCTTGCATAGCGGCCTGCACGCGCTGGCGCGTCTGCTCGTTAACGTTGGGCAAGCCGTTGGCGACGCGCGAAACCGTCTGCTGCGAAACACCGGCAGCGCGGGCGACGTCGGCCATGGAGACCGGACGCGTACCTGTATCGTTGGACGAGTGCCTTGCCACAGAATCACCTTCACCCTTGCGAGATCTGAATAGCGTGCATGCCGGCCCGGGCAGAAATACACCCCGCGCCGAGGCCCGCTATCGTCGGACGCATGTTAACGTACTCTACTTTTTCTATCTGCATCTCTTCTGCTTTATAAGTCCATACGGCGGTACCGTTCACGGCTGTAATTCTACCGACTACCGGATTCTCAAAAAGTGGCAAGCGTTGTGTTATGAGTACGTTAACATAGCCCGTAACGTGCGGCATCGTGAACACTTGTTTCATGCCGCTTCAAGTTGTTAACGTACTCATAGCGACGCAAAACTCACCCGTGCGCGCCAAGGAAAGGACTCCCATGACCACCCCCGACGAAAAGACACTCACCATGCTCACCAGGCTGTTTGAGGAGGAGTTTGGACCCATCGGCGACCGCCAGGTGCTCTACGTGCACGCGCCCGGCCGTTCCGAGATCAGCGGCAATCACACCGACCACGAGGGCGGCCATGTTATCGCCGGCTCGCTCGATGTCGCCGTTGACGGTATCGCCGTGGCAACCGACTCCAACAAGATCCGCGTCGCCGACGAGGGCTATCCTACGTTTGCGATCACGCTCGACACGCTGGATATTCAAGAGCCCGAGAAGGGCACGTCCGCTAGCCTCGTCCGCGGTATGGCCCACGAAATCGCTGCTCTGGGCGTTGAGCCCCAGGGCTTCGACTTCGCCTTCACCTGCTCCGTTCCCTCGGGCGGCGGTCTTTCGAGCTCCGCTGCTGTCGAGGCGGCGTACGGTCGTGCCATGGAGGCGCTCTGGGGCGCACCCGCCATCGAGCCCGTCGCGCTCGCCCAGATGAGCCAGCGCACCGAGAACAACTACTATGGCAAGCCCTGCGGTCTTATGGACCAGGCCGCCGTTTGCTTGGGCGGCCTCGCCTACATGGACTTTGAGGACCAGGCTCAGCCTAAAACCCAGAAGCTCGAACTCAACTTTGAGGATCACGGCTATGCGCTCGTGCTCGTTAAGGTTGGCGCCGACCACGTGGCCGCCACCGACGACTACGCCGCCGTTCCGCGCGAGATGCAGGACGTCGCCGCCGAGTTTGGCAAGACACGCCTGTGCGAGGTAAACGTGGCGGATTTTGACGCCAAGCTCCCCGAGCTACGCGCCAAGCTGGGCGACCGTGCCTGCCTGCGCGCCGTTCACTACTGGTACGAGAACGGCCTGGTCGATAAGCGTTGGGCAGCCCTTAGCGCCGGCGACATCGACCAGTTCCTGGTCCTGACGCGCGAGTCCGGTGCCAGCTCTGCCATGTACCTGCAGAATGTCGTCGCCAAACTGGGCTCCGAGCAACCTTCCATGTATGCCTTGGCGCTGGCCGAGCATGTGCTCGACGGCCGCGGCGCCGTCCGCATCCACGGTGGCGGCTTTGGTGGCACTATCCAGGCCTTCGTGCCGCTCGACCTGGTCGACACCTTCATCACCAAGATGAACGGCTGGCTGGGCGAGGGCTCTGCCCGCCACTACGCAATTTCTGACAAGGGGGCTTATGCGGCATGGCTGTAATGACTGATGTGCGCGAGGCCGCGCAGGGCCTGATTGAGTATGCCATCCATCGATCCATGATCGGACTGGATGACCGCATCTGGGCCTACAACACCATTCTCGAGTGCATCGGCGCCACGGGTCCTGCGCTCGACATGGCTTGGGCGATGCAGAACGAGAAGCTCTCGCTCTTGCACCCCGATACGCTCCCCAATTTTGACCTGGAGGGCACGCTTGCCGCGCTTTCCGAGGACGCCGTTGCCAACGGCGCTGCCGAGGACACGGCGTCGGGCCGCGACCGCATCGCCATGCGCATCATGGGCGCGCTCATGCCGAGGCCTTCGGTTGTAAACGAGGAGTTCAACGGACGCATGGGCGTCAACGAGCCCCGCGCCGCAACCGACTGGTTCTATGGTCTGTGCTGTGACGCCGGTTACGTGCGCCGCGCCGCCATCGCGCGCAATATCAAATGGAGTACCCCCACCAACTGGGGCGACCTGGAAATCACCATCAACCTGTCGAAGCCCGAGAAGGACCCACGCGACATTGCCGCGGCCGGCGCCGCAAAGAACACGGGCGAGAAGTATCCCGCCTGTCAACTGTGCATCGAGAACGAGGGCTACCCTGGACGCTCCGCCGCAGCCGACGGCGGCGCCCATCCCGCTCGCCAGAACCTGCGCGTTATCCCCATCCAGCTCAACGGCGAGCGCTGGGGCTTCCAGTACAGCCCGTACGCGTACTTTAACGAACACTGCATTGCTATGAGCGCCGAGCATCGCCCGATGCACGTCGACCGTAAGGGACTGACCTGCCTGCTCGATTTTGTGGACCTGTTCCCGCACTACTTTATTGGCTCCAACGCCGACCTGCCCATCGTGGGCGGCTCGATTCTGTCGCACGACCACTTCCAGGGCGGCGCGCACGAGTTCCCCATGATGCATGCCACCGAAGTCTCGAAGTTTAACGTGTCCGGCTTTGACCAGGTCAGCGGCACCGTGTTGCAGTGGCCGCTTTCGGTGCTGAGACTGCGCTCGCACGACCGCGCCCAGCTGCTCGACGCCGCCGAGAAGATTATCCTCGCCTGGCGCGAGTGGACCGATGAGTCTGTGGGCGTCATCGCACACACGGCCGACGGCGTGGCCCACAACACCGTGACGCCCGTCATCCGCCGCGTCGACTCTCGCGGCAATGCCGGCGGCGCGATCTACGAGGCCTACCTAGCGCTTCGCTGCAACATCACAACCGACGAGCATCCGCTGGGCGTATTCCACCCGCATGCCGAGTACCACCACATCAAGAAAGAGAACATCGGCCTGATCGAGGTCATGGGCCTGGCCATTTTGCCGCCGCGCTTGGTTCCCGAGCTCGGCGCTGTCCGCGAGCACTTGCTGGCAGCCAAGGTCGATGCCAGTTACGACCTTGCCGGCGCGCTCGAGGGCGACGACCTTTGCCGCAGCCACGCCGCATGGGCCAAGGATGTCTTTGCCCGCCGTGCCGACGAGCTTACGGTGGATAACGCCATCGATATCCTGCACGAGGAGGTCGGCATGGTGTTTGGCCACGTGCTCGACAACGCCGGCGTCTTTAAATGGGACGAAGCCGGTCGCGCCGCCCAGCAGCGCTTTATCGACTCGCTGTAGCATGCGAGCTCGAACGCACGCACTCAACAAATAGCTCTACACGACAACGGCGCCCGCCGGCAACATCGCCGACGGGCGCCGTTTTTGAGTGCTCGGTGTCGCGACTCCTAGAGTTCAGTCACGACAACGCTGTTGTAGACCTCGTCCCAGCGGTCCATGACCAGGTGGCCGGTCTTGGGATCCATGGCGTTGAGCTTGCCGCAGGTATTGGCGGTCTTGAGCACCGTGACGTCGTCGGCACCAGCAGCAATGGCATGCGCAAAACCGGCGATGGTCGAGTCACCGGAACCCGTCGCGTTTACAGCCGCAATCGCGGGCGTCTTGGCGCGGAACGCGCGACCCTCATGGAAGCCAACCGAACCGGCAGCGCCCATCGAAACGACAACCCAGGGGATACCGGCAAAACGGTCATCGGCGGCAAGCGCCTCGCGCAGGGCATCGACATCATCGGTCGTAAAGGACGTACCCAGTAGGCCGTTAATCTCGGTCAGGTTGGGCTTTACGAGCTCAGGCTTAGCGTCGGACTCCAGCGCGGCCTCCAGCGATGCACCCGAAGTGTCGAGCAGCACCTTGGCACCCGCCTCCTCGGCGATCTTGACGAGCTCGGCATAGTAGCCGGCATCGACGCCACGCGGCAGCGAGCCCGAAAGCGTCACAACGTCCGCCTTCGCTGCAAGCTCGGCAAACTTGGCCGTAAAGGCCTCGAGCTCGGCCGGAGCGATCTGCGGGCCGCTCTCCAGCAGCTCGGTCTGATTGCCCTCGTGCAGAATATTCAGGCAAATGCGCGTCTCGCCGGCAATGGGCACAAAGTCGTTCTTGACGCCGTCGGCATCCATAAGCTCGGCCATATAGGCACCCATGTGACCGCCAAGCAGGCCAGTCGCGAGCACGTCGTCGCCCAGCTGCAGCAGCACGCGGCTCACGTTGAGGCCCTTGCCGCCAGCGGTCTTTTCGGGCGTCACACGGTTAACATCGTCGATGACCAGCTTATCGAGCTGATAGCGCGTATCAATCGACGGGTTCATGGTAACAGTCAAAATCATATTGAACTCCTGTTTCCGGGGCACGACACGCGCGACCCCAAACATACGATAGCTCGTTAAAGGATCTCGATCTCAAAGCCGCGGGTGACGGTCTCCCCCGGCTTGGCCACCAGGCAGCCGCGCTTGTGCTCCAGAATATCGTCCTCGTCGGAGCAGGTGGACAGGCCGCCCCACGGTTCCACGGCCACAAAGTCACCCTCGGGCTTGCTCCACACAATCAGGTACGGCATATCGGGGAACGTCAGGCGCACGCCCTTGTCCTCGGTCTTCTTGGTCAGCGTAACCACGCGGCTCTCGAGCACGTCAAAGATGGTCTCCGCAAAGTCAAAGAGTTCGTGGGTCAGCGGCAGGTCATGGCCAACCATCGGGTTCTTGCTGCGATGCTCAACATCAATCAGGCCCGTCGAGGGAACGGCAGTGCAGAGGTCGGTGGCCTCACGCTGCTCAAAACGAAGCTCGTAGTCGTCATAGGACTCGCCCTCGTCGAGCGGGCACTTAAAGCCGGGGTGACCGCCCACAAAGAACGGCATGTCCTCGGTGCCCTCATTGGTCACCTCGTACGACACGGCAACCTTTTCCGAATCGATCGTGTAACGAGCAACGATCTTAAACGGATACGGGTACTGCTCGAGCAACTCGGCATGGTCGGCAGAGCTTAAGCTCAGCGCAACCATGTTGTCGCTCTGTTCCTCGAGCTTCCACTCCTGCTTGCGCGCAAAGCCGTGGCGGGCGAGCTTTACCTCGCGGCCGCCCATGGTCATTGCGTGGCCGTCACGAAGGCCACCGCAGATCGGGAAGCAAATGGGGGCCTGGCCCGACCAGACTGCCGGATCACCCTGCCACAGGTACTCACGGCCGTTGGCCGCAATAGAAGTGAACGACCCGCCCGCCGTGCTCAGTGCCACGCGGATAGAACCGTTATCAAGAACAAACTCCATAGGAGCCTTCCCTTTCTTACGACAGCCCACCAAGTCAATAGGGCAGATAGAAAACCGGCCCGCGCCCCCTCACAGAAACGCGAGCCGTCAATTGAAAAGCTGCAGAATGCCGGGTACCGCCAAGAGCGAAGCACTCAAGCCAAGCAAGCAAACGTGTTATCGGAGCAGCTAGCCCGCCAGATGGCTTCGCAGCGTCGGCCGGTCCGGCGTTCGGCAGAACGCCGGAATCTCCTTAGTCGTGGTATTCGCCGCGGTCCCACTTCTCCAGGAACTCGTCAAAGAAGTGTGGGTCAGCCTGAGCCTCGGCGTCGGCCTTATTGCAGGCATCGATCTTGGCGATCAGGGCATCGTGCTCGGGGGTCTTCTCGTAGGGCTCCTCCAGGAAGGCAAGCATGATATCGGCCATCAGGAACTCACCGGTGATCTTGCCGCCAAAGCCCACGATGTTGGCGTTGAGCTCGCGACGGGCATACAGGGCAGAGGTCATGTCGCGAACCAGGGCACAGCGGGCGCCGGGAACCTTGTTGACGGCGTTGGTGATGCCGATGCCGGTGCCGCACAGGGCCACGCCAAAGTCGGCCTTGCCGCTGGCAACAGCCTCGCCCACGGCCTTGCCGTAGATGGGATAGTGCGTACGGGTGTGGCTGTAGGTGCCGCAGTCGAGCACCTTGTAGCCAGCCTGCTCCAGGCGGTCGGCCAGATAGATCTTCTCGTCCGTAACGATATGGTCGCAACCGATTGCGATGGTCTTCTTCATCAGAACGTCCTTTCGTCTGAATTCACAAGTTGAGGTAGAAGTTCGAGTTCTCGGTGGCTCTCGTTAGGCCATCTTGTTGAGCATGTCGACACGGATCTGGTGACGGCCGCCGGCGTACTGTGCACGCAGGAACTCGCGGGCGATCTTCTTGGCGACCTCGGTGCCCACAACGCCCGGGCCCATGGTGACCATGCGCGAGCCGTTGTGCTCGCGGGTCATGTAGGCGGAACGCTCGTCGGAAATGTTAGCGACGACCATGCCCTTGATCTTGACGGCGGCCATATAGGAGCCGACACCGTACTTATCGAATGCGAAGCCCTGGGAATCCTTGTGCTCCAGCAGGTCCTTGGCAACGGCGGTAGCGGAATCGACAAAGTCCGCGGCAGGGGTCTCGGAATAGTCGACGACCTCGTGACCATCGGCGATGAGCATCTCCTTGATGGACTCCTTCATCGACATGCCGTCGGCATCGGAAGCGATTACAACCCTCATGACATCCTCCTTGAGAGATACGCAGGTGCGTTGTTTCTGTTTGGAAGTGTTGAATCTCGTTCAGGTCCGGGCATCTGAATGTGCGATTCTTCACTGTTCATGTTTATTTGAACACATTCGAACAGTAACTGCAACAACTTTTTGTTTATCTTTGTTCTTTTTTGAACAAATACCGTTCACGGATGATTGCTGACCGTTTGGACCGGGCGCGGGCGTAGCGACCATGTGTTCAACAAACAAAAGGGCGGCCGAGAACGTGTCTCGGCCGCCCTTCGGCGGTATTCCCCGGTATATACAGCTGTTTTAGCTACTAGGACTGCCCGCCCTTCTTGGCATGCTTGGACGGAGTGCCCAGAAAGCGGCCCGTCAAATAATTCGTCGGCCCGGAAATATCAATCCCCAGCAGTGTGTGCCCCAGCCACAAAAACGCCGCGAGCACCAGCAATGGGATAACGCACGAGGTCACTATCATCACAATGACGCCTTCGATCAGATCGGTCACCTGCTGCACAATCTCATCGGTCATCTGCTTGGCGCCGCTGGTCACCGTCGTGACGAGACCCGAGGCACCGTCGGCAAGCTGTTCAAGCACGTTCTTGGACTCTGCGGACTCAGTCTTTTTCTTGTTTGCTTTGGAGCTATCGCTATCTGCCGCACTCGCAGCGTCAGTCGCCTTTTGCTCGGCCGCCTCGATGCTCACTCGATACGTTTCATCAACCTTCTGCGACACCCATACGCTCGCGGGCACCAACACCATGCTAATTATGGCGACCACCAGCACACGCGTTGCCACGCGACGAATGACCGTGCTCGTGCTCCAGCGTCCGTGAATGCCAAGCGACGCTGCAAAGAGCACCAGCGCAAACGGGATCAGGATGCCCAGGCCAACCGACCACAAAATCGTGAGTAAATATTTCTCTAGGTATAGCACGGCAAGCACGATACCAAGATTACCCGAAAGCTGAGCGAGCTGCTCAGCAACCGGCGTTCCCGTATCGCCCGGCAGCGCAGTGATACCCGCAGATAGGGCGACGCACGAGGTCGTGAGCGCCAATACATTGCCCTTCTTTTGATCGATGACCTCGATGGTAGAGTCCCAAGTCTTGGTATCGGCAAAATGCGGACGAGCCACAAACCCCGACAGCAGCGCCAGTGCCACGAGCGCAACGATGAGGCCAATCTGCAGTTTTTTGTTTGCGCACACGACATCGGATAGGCTGGGCTGCAGCTCGGTCACCGTTGTTTGCTCGGTTATCTGGACAGGACGCCCATGAGCCATCTCGCTCGCGTCTCTCTTTTGAATCGATCCGTTGTCCGGCATTTGGATACCTCCTCATTCCGGCCTGTATTGCGGATGGAAGTATACCCACCCAGCGAAAAACCGAACGGCAAGAGGCGCAACAGACTGCTGCATGGCCTGCCCGCCATGAAATGGGCCCATCTACTACGTTTAACCGCCTATCTCCGACCATGCCCCGTGGCGTAAAAACAAAACCACAGGTAGAACGCTTGCAGTTTTTCATGAAACGCAGGTGTGTTCGGGGGTATCGGGTTAAACGTAGTAGATGCGCCAGTTTCGTGGCGACGCTGCTAACCGATCCCCTGGGGACGGAGGAGAACGGATCATTTTGGGCCGTCAGCCCCTATTTCACCGCAACTTGGAGGAGGACAGAAAAAGCCCTGCTGCGGGTAGCGGCAGGACTTTTGGAAGGGGCTTGGTTGTGAGGGCTCGTTAGGCGAGCTTGGCCTCGAGCTCGGCGATGCGCTTGTAGGCATCGATGGTAAAGCGGGCCTGCTTCTCCAAGATCATAGTGGTCATGAGGGTGTCCTGAGCGTGAGCCATGATGAAGGTCATCTCCATCTCGCCGCCGCCGGCCTCCTGCGAAAGCAGCTTGGTCTGCGTGTCGTGGGCGCCGATAAGTGCATCGCTGGCATCCTTGTGCAGCTGTTCGGCCTTCTCAAAGTCACCCTCGCGAGCAGCATCGAGCGCTGCAAGCAGATCGGTCTGGGCGTCACCTGCGTATGCGACAATCTCGAATCCAACCATCGAGATTTCTTCTTTGGTTGCCATATTGCGTTCCTTTCACATATGAACCAACGGAGAGCATCGCGTCCGGGCATCCGCGCTGCGCTGTGTATGACAGAAACATTAACATTCAAACAATAAAGAACAATACAAAACGTAATTTCGAGCTATGAACGGTCACTTTTAACCCGCGAACGGTTTCCAAACCATTTCGAACAATATCAAACATGATTATCGGAAACCCAAACAGGACCGCGCCCTAACGCAAATCGCGCACCGTATCGCCCTCTACGAGCACGCCGGGGATCAGCATGTGCTCCACGCCAGACGCAACTCCCTCGGCGCCGGCGATCTTGTCGACTGCCCACATGCCGACACGCTTGTTGTCAAAGCGCACGGTGGTCAGGCGACGATCGGGCACGATGTCGCCCAGACTATCATCAACCCCCACCACGCTCACGTCCTCGGGCACACGCCTTCCGCGCGACTCGAGTCCGCGAATGCAGCCGTAGGCCATGGCGTCATTGGAGGCATAGATGGCAGTACAGGTCGGATCGTCCGCCAGAGCCTGGCCTGCGGCATATCCACTCCGCGCCGTCCAGTCGCCACGGATGAGTCGCGGCAGTTCAATACCATGCGCGCGCAATGTCTCGCGCCAGCCCTCCTCGCGCTGCATGCCCGAAAGCGAGCGTTCGGGACACGAGATAAAGTGCACGGTCTTGTGCCCCTGCCCCAGCAAGTACTCGACAACCTGGCGCGAGCAATCGAACTGATCGTTATCGACCGTCGAGCACAGCGGGTGCTCCAGCATGGTAACGAGCACCGTCTGCATACCAGGCAGCGGCTCAAAGGTGCCAAAGTCCGCCGGCATGCGATTCATGATTACGACCATGCCATCCACCGGCAGTGCGCTCATGCGCGACGATGCGCTCTCGAGGGTATACGGATGTCCATCTACTTTAGTGAGGGTAATGGCGTAGCCGTGCTTATCGGCGGCGGCGGCAAAGCCCTCCATACGGTCGAGGTTGCCGGTACCGGTAATGTTGAACATGGCGACGCCGACGGTCTTAAACTTGCCGCGGCGCAGCGATCGACCGGCAAAATTGGGGCGATACCCCAGCTCGCGCATGGCGGCACGCACGCGCTCCTTGGTCTCGGGGCGCACGCTGGGTGAATCGTGGACGGTGCGCGAGACCGTCTGTTCTGAGACGCCCGCGAGGAGCGCCACATCCTTAACGGAAACCGATTTTTTAACAGCGGCCATAGGTCGATCTTTCTATGTCAACGATGCCATTGGTGGCACCCTACGCAGTCAAATGAAACGTCTTCAAGTATATCTAACGCCTCCCCCACCATACGCTCACCACCCAAAACCTACCGTTCACCGACATTTTTGCTTCGCCGAACGGCTTTTATCGCCCAAATGTTAACGTTGCCATTGTGCAAACACAGAGCCACCGGGCGGCTCAAACGTTTGCGCGCAAGAAATCGACGGTCCGCAGGCACAGGGGCCATCGGTTCGCGTCTTATTTTGTGTCACAAAATGGCAACGTCAACATTTTGGCAACCAAACGTCAAAAGCTGCTATCGTTGCTAACCCACCGACTCTTAGGAGCTTTGCATGGAGCAACTCATCGCCACCATCGAAAAGGGCCAGCCCTTTTTCAACGCGATCGCCCGCAACAAGTACCTCAAGGCGATCCGCGACGGTTTTATCTCCGTCATCCCCATCATCATCTTCTCGTCCATCTTCTGCCTGGTAGCCTCGGTCCCCAACATCTGGGGTTTCTACTGGCCCGATGACATCAACAACGCCCTGTGGAAGTGCTACAACTACTCCATGGGCATCCTGGCCATCGCCTGCGCCGCTACCACGGCCAAGCATTTCGCCGACGCCCAGAACCGCGATCTGCCCAAGAATAACCAGATCAACTTTATCTCGTGCATGTGCGCGGCCATCATCGGCTTCTTGCTCCTTTCGAGCGACACCATCGCCACGGATGCCGCCAGTGGCTTCAACACCACCTACCTTGGTTCCAAGGGCCTACTGACCGCCTTCATCGCTGCGTTTGTGACCGGCATCATCTACAAGTTCTTTATCAAGCGCAACATCACCGTCAAGATGCCCGAGCAGGTTCCGCCCAACATCTCGCAGACCTTTAAGGACATCATCCCCTTCTCCGTCTGCATCACCGTCTTTTGGGTCTTTGACATCGTCTTCCGCGCTGCCTTTGGCTTCTGCTTTGCCCAGGGCGTCATCCAGGTGTTCCAGCCCCTGTTCACCGCTGCCGACGGCTACATCGGCCTTGCTGTGATTTACGGCGCCATGAGCCTGTTCTGGTTCGTGGGCGTCCACGGCCCCTCGATCGTCGAGCCCGCCATCGCCGCCGCCCTCGTTTCCAACATGACCGACAACCTGGCTGCGTTCCAGGCCGGCCAGCACGCTTCCGCTGTCCTGACCCAGGGTGCCCAGTACTTCGTCGTCTGCATGGGCGGCACCGGCGCCACGCTCGTCCTGGTCTTTATGTTCTGCTTCCTGGCCAAGTCCCAGGAGATGCGCGCTGTCGGTAAGGCCGCCATCGTCCCCGTGTGCTTTGCCGTCAACGAGCCGCTGCTGTTCGCCGCGCCTATCGTGCTCAACCCCGTCTTCTTTGTCCCGTTTGTCTTTGCCCCGATCGCCAACATCTGGATCCTCAAGATCTTTATCGACTTCTTGGGCATGAACGGCTTTATGTACACCCTGCCTTGGACCGTCCCCGGCCCCATCGGCACTATCATGGGCCTGGGCTTCCAGCCGCTCGCCTTTGTGATGCTCGCCCTTATCCTGGTCGTCGACTTCGTTCTGTACTATCCGTTCTTCCGTGCCTATGACGCCCAGAAGTGCGCCGAGGAGGCCGAGATTTCCCAGGAGGAGCTCGCCGCCAAGAACGCCGAGAAGGCCGCCAAGCTCAACGATGCCTTCCAGGGCAAGGCCGACGCCAAGAGCGTTGCCGCCGGCGCTGCTGCCGAGGCCGTGGAAGCCGGCGCTCCCGCCGCTTCCGCAGCACCCGCTGCCGAGGCAACGGCCACCAGCGACCTCAACGGCAAACGCGTGCTCGTGCTCTGCCAGGGTGGCGGTACCTCGGGCCTGCTCGCCAACGCGCTGGCCAAGGCCGCCAAGGAGCGCGGCATCAATCTTGAAACCGCTGCCGAGGCCTATGGCAACCACGTGGACATGCTCCCCGACTTCGATCTGGTCGTCCTGGCCCCGCAAGCCGCAAGCTACCTGGCCGACCTGCAGAAGGACTGCGAGCGCGTGGGCAACAAGTGCGTCGCCTGCCGCGGTAAGCAGTACATTGAGCTTTCCCAGAACGGCGATAAGTCTCTCGCCTTCGTAAGCGAGCAACTCTCGAAGTAAGTAACGCACAGGGCCAGCCGACCATCCAAGACCGGCTGGCCCTTCGATTTAGACGATTGGATCATCATGTCCGTTAACCCTGCTAGCGTCACCAACCCGCCTGCGCAGTTTCCCGAGGACTTTGTCTTTGGCGGCGCCACTGCTGCCTACCAGGTAGAGGGCGAGACCCGCACCCACGGTAAAGGCAAGGTTGCCTGGGACGACTTCCTGGAGGCCCAGGGGCGCTTTTCCCCCGATCCCGCTTCGGACTTCTACAACCAGTACCCCGTCGATCTGGAGCTGTGCGAGGAGTTCGGCATCAACGGCATTCGCCTCTCCATTGCCTGGAGCCGCATCTTCCCCAACGGCACCGGCGAGATCAACCCCGAGGGCGTGCAGTTCTACCACGATCTCTTCGCCGAGTGCCACAAGCACCACGTTGAGCCGTTTGTCACGCTGCATCACTTCGACACGCCGCTTGCCCTCTTTGAGAAGGGCGACTTCCTCAACCGCGAGACCATCGATGCCTTTGTGGACTTTGCCACCTTCTGCTTTAAGGAGTACGCCGACCAGGTGACCTACTGGTTCACCTTTAACGAGATCTGGGCCGATGCCTCCAACACCTACATCGAGGGCACCTTCCCCGGCGGCGTCAAGGCGCATCTGGCCGAGGCTTTCCAGTGCGAGCACAACATGATGCTCGCCCACGCCAAGGCCGTACTGGCCTTCCACAACGGCGGTTTTAAGGGCAAAATCGGCGTCATTCAGTCGTTGGAGTTTAAGTATCCGCTCAACGAGAACGACCCCGCCGACATCAAAGCCGCCAACAACGAGCACGTGTTGCAGAACCAGTTCTTGCTCGACGCCACCTTCCGCGGCGACTACGCGCCCGACACCCTCGAGTGCGCCAACCGTCTGGCTGCCGTCTCGGGCGGCACCATCGAGATCCTGGACGAGGACCTCGAGATTATGCGCGAGGCCGCGCTCTACAACGACTACCTGGGCGTCAACAACTACCAGTGCCGCTTCTTGAAGGCTTACGACGGCGAGAACGACCTGCACCACAACGGTACGGGCGAGAAGGGCACCGGCCGCTGGCGCGTTAAGGGTATTGGCGAGCACGTGAACAAGCCTGGCATCCCCACCACCGACTGGGACTGGATCATCTATCCCGAGGGCCTGTTCGATCTGCTCGTCTACATTAAGCAGCGCTACCCCAACTACAAGCAGATCTTCATTACAGAAAACGGCATGGGCTACAAGGACCCCTACAAGGACGGTTTTGTGGACGACCAGCCGCGCATCGACTACATCGAGCAGCACTTGCGCTGGCTGCTCAAGGCCATGGAGGTGGGCGTCAACGTGGGCGGCTACTTCCTGTGGAGTCTGCAGGATCAGTTCTCCTGGACCAATGGTTACAACAAGCGCTATGGCTTCTTCTACGTTGACTTTGAAACCCAGAAGCGCACGCCCAAGGCAAGCGCCTACTGGTACAAGCACGTGGCGCAGACCCGTCGTCTGGACTAGCGGCTGGCGACCGGCGGAATTGCCCCGCTCACATAACCTGTCCCCATTTCTCAGCCGGGGGTGGCACGTCACACGGCGCGCCGCCCCCGGCCTTTTGTTTTGTTCGGCTGGGGGGCCGTTTGTCTCGATCTGTAACATCTAGCCGAGTTTTTGGTCCCTAGCTGTTACAAATCAAGACAAACCGGGAAGACGGGGCCGTTTGTCTAAATCTGTAACACTAAAACCGGTTTTGGACGTCTGGTTGTTACAGATTGAGATAAACGCACAGGACAATCCTCTCAATCTCGATCTGTAACATCTAGCCGAGTATTTCGGTCCTACCTGTTACAGATTGAGATGAACGAGCTGAGCACGTCTACGCCCGCAGGTCTTTCACGCTGGAACGCTCGATCAGCACGCCCGACACAAGCGTACGGCTTCTGGAGCTCGGGGCTTCCAGACCTGCGACGACCTCGTTAAGTGCACGGATGCCCAGCTCGCGGTGGCGAAACTTCACCGACGTCAGAATCGAGTTGGGAATCGTCTTGTAGAGCTCATCGTCGAAGCCGATCACGGACACGTCGTCGGGCACACTCAGACCCTTGTCACGTAGAGCCATCATAACGCCGTTTGCCATGCAGTCGTTAGCAGCGAGGACCGCCGTGCAATCGGGTTTATCGGCAAGCACAAGGCCCGCGGCATAGCCACTATCCGCATTCCAATCGCCTTGCAGAGGCTCGGGCGGCTCAATGCCACGCGCCTCGAGTGCCGCACGCCAGCCTTTCATACGGCACTGGCTCGACAGCGCCTCTTTCTTACCAGAGACGAAGTATACGTTCTTGTGCCCACGATTTAAGAAGTACTCGCACGCCATGCGCGCACCACCCTCTTGATCGTCACTAACGGTAGAGCAGGTAGGATGTTCCATCGGTGTGATAATCACCGTCTTGAGGTCCTTCGGCGCCTCAAAGGTATCAAAGTCATCGACCATCTGGCGCAGATTGAAGATCATGCCATCAACAGGCAGCTGCGACATCCTGCGCGCGGCTTCGGCAAGGGTCATCTTCTCCCCCGCCCGCTTTTTGATCATCGTAAGAGCAAAGCCGCGTTCTTCGGCGGCATCGGCGATGCCGTCAATCATGTCCACGGCGCCGCCCGACAAGTGGAACAGCACCACGCCGATGCACCCGTAACGGCCCAGCTTGAGCGAACGCGCGGCAAAGTTGGTTCGAAACCCGAGCGCCTCCATTGCGGAATGGACCTTATTGCGTGTCGACTCTCGCACGCTATCGGGCTCGTTGATCACGCGCGAAACCGTCTTGAGAGAAACACCCGCGGCAATCGCCACATCGTTCATCGAAACGTTTTTCTTGTCCATCGTTGCCACTACTTCTCCAGTCGGTTTTTCATCGCTTGTTTTTGCGTTCTAGCATACACTACCTGCCCGACTGATAAATCAGCCGTTTATCGGACGATATCGACCGTTCACCTGTAAATCCTTGTTGCTCTTCCAAAAATGTCTTACGTTGTCATTAACGAAATGACAACGTTGTCATTTCACAATGCCTTCCTTAAGCAGGAAGGTTTCCGGGCAGTCCTGACCATCCATCGACGACCAGTTCCATCCACATGCATCGCGCATCAAGTAGCAAAGGAGCTCTATGGACGCCATCGTAAAGATGCTCGAAAAGCATCAACCGTTCTTTGAGAAGATCTCGAGGAACATCTACCTCCAGGCCATCAAGGACGGATTCCTTGGGTGCATGCCCATTGTCCTCACCTCTTCGATCTTCCTGTTGATTGCCACCCTTCCCGGCGTAGTTGGCATCACGCTGCCCCAGCCGCTCATCGACTGGTGCAACAAGCTGTACAACTTCACCATGGGCGTCATGGGCATCATGGTCGCCGGTACCACCGCCAAGAACTTTACGGCTTCCATGAACCGTCGCATGCCCGCCGGCAAGGTGCTCAACGACGGCTCCACCATGGTGGCCGCCCAGTGCAGCATGCTTTTGCTCGCCGTTACGCAGTTCACCACCAAGCTCAACGGCTCCGAACTTTCGGTCTTCGACTGCACCAGCATGGGCACGCGCGGTCTGTTCTCGGCCTATATCGCCGCGTTCATTACCGTGTGGGTCTATAAGTTCTGCGTCTCGCGCGATCTGACCATTAAGCTGCCCAAGGAGGTCCCGGGCACCATCGCTCAGAACTTCCGCGACATTATCCCCTTTGGCGGCGCCGTCATCATCTGCGGCATCATCGATGTCGTCGTGCGCAACCTCATGGGCGTTCCGTTCTCCGAGCTGCTCATCAAGCTGCTCTCCCCGCTCTTCACTGCGGCAGAAACCTACCCCGGACTCATCCTTATCCAGGCAGCCACCGCGTTCTTCTGGTTCATCGGTGTCCACGGTCCTTCGATTGTCCAGCCGGGCATCGACCCCATCCGTCTTGCCAACCAGGCCGAGAACCTGCAGGTTCTGCTGGCAGGCGGCCACCCCGCCCACTCCCTCACCTTTAACATGTCGCTCGTGGGTGAGTTCGGAGGCACCGGCGCCACGTTCATCGTGCCGCTTCTGCTGATTCTCTTTATGAAGTCCAAGCAGCTCAAAGCCGTCGGTAAGGCCTCGATCGTACCGGTCGCCTTTGCTGTCAACGAGCCGCTGCTCTTTGGCGCGCCGATGATCCTTAACCCCTACATGCTCATCCCCTTTGTTGCCGCCGGCTGCGTCAACGTAAGTGTTGCCAAGTTCTTTATCGATAACGTGGGTATGAACGGCTTCTCCTTCGTGGTGCCTTGGGCCACCCCCGCCCCCATCGGCATTTTCATCACCACGAACTTCCAGCTTATCGCCCTAGTATTTGTCGCGATTATCATCTTGCTGGATGCCATCATCTACCTGCCGTTCTTGAAGGCATACGATAAGCTGCTCTGCGACCAGGAGGCCGAGCGCGCCGCCGAGCTGGGTCTCGAGTCCGACGGTGCTGCCACCATCGCCGCCAGCACCTCTGAGCCCGCCGTCGAGCCGACCGCCGCTGCCACCGACAGCAAGCCTGTCGCCGATCAGCCCGAGCCCGTCGTCGAAGCATCCGCCAAGAAGGATGTCGATGGCCTGAAGGTCCTCGTCCTGTGCGCCGGCGCCGGCACCTCTGCCATGCTTGCCAACGCCATCAAGGAAGGTGCCGCGCAGACCGGAGAGAACATCGCTTCCTCCGCGGGCGCCTATGGCCAGCACACTGCCATCATGGATCAGTACGACGTTATCGTGCTTGCCCCGCAGGTTCGTAGCTACTACAACGACATGAAGGCCGACACCGATCGCCTGGGCATTAAGCTGCTCGCCCCGCGCGGTAAGGAATATATCGACCTTACCCGCGACCCCGCTGGCGCCATCAAGTGGCTCCGCGAGAACCTCGACTAGTTCCTCCCTCTGTTGGTGCCCGGATCCCCAGTTCGGGCACCTCTCCCTATTCGTATCCCACAGAAAGGATGCCTCATGAACAACCCCATGCAGTTCCCCGACGGCTTCGTGTTTGGCGGTGCCACCGCCGCTTACCAAGTTGAGGGCGAGACCCGCACGCACGGCAAGGGCAAAGTGCCCTGGGACGATTTCCTGGCCGCTCAGGGTCGCTTCTCCCCCGATCCCGCAAGCGATTTCTACAACAAGTACCCGGTCGATATCGACCTGTGCCAGCGCTTCGGCATCAACGGTATCCGCGTCTCCATCGCTTGGAGCCGTATCCTCCCCAACGGCACCGGTGAGATTAACCCCGAGGGTGTTGCCTTCTATCACGAGCTCTTTGCCACCTGCAACAATGCCGGCGTTATCCCCTATGTCACGCTTGATCACTTCGATACGCCCGAGGCCTTTTACCAGAACGGCGGCGAGGGTTTCCTGACGCGCACGACGATCGACGCCTTTGTCGAGTACGCCAAGTTCTGCTTTGCCGAGTTCACCGAGGTCAAGCACTGGTTCACCTTTAACGAGATTCCCGCGACCGCCGAGGGCAGCTTTATCGTCGGCAACTGGCCGCACGGCGAGAAGTACCGCCTGGACAAGGCCTTCCAGCTCATGCACAACATGATGGTGGCCCACGCCAAGGCTGTCGTCGCCTTCCATGAGGGCGGCTTTGAGGGCGAGATCGGCATTGTCCAGAACCTGGAGCCCAAGTATCCCCTCGATCCCAACAGCGCTGCCGACTGCGAGGCAGCTCGCATGGCCGACGTCATCAACAACCGCTGGGTACTCGATGCCACCTTCCGCGGCCACTATGCAGCCGACACCATGGAAGCCGCGACCAAGCTTGCCCATATCGCCGGCGGCGAGCTCGACGTTCGCGACGAGGACATCGCCGCGCTGACCGCCGCACTCCCCTACAACGATTGCCTGGGCGTCAATACCTACAAGTGCCAGTTCCTGCGTGCTGCCGAGGGCGAAAACGACATCAACCACAATGGCACCGGCGACAAGGGCTCCTCGCGCTGGTTCCTCAAGGGCGTGGGCGAGGCATGCGTGCGCGAAGGCGTACCCACCACCGATTGGGACTGGATCATCTACCCCGAGGGCCTGTACGACCTGCTGCTCCGCATTAAGAACGATTACCCCAACTACAAGAAGATCTACATCACCGAGAACGGCATGGGCTATAAGGACGACTTCGAGGATGGCTTTATCGATGACGCCCCTCGCATCGACTATATGCGTCAGCATCTCGCATGGATCCTCAAGGCGATCGACGGCGGCGTGAACGTCGACGGCTACTTTGTGTGGTCGCTGCAGGACCAGTTCTCCTGGACCAACGGCTACAACAAGCGCTACGGCCTGTTCTACATCGACTTTGAGACCCAGAAGCGCTATCCCAAGGCGAGCGCGTACTGGTACAAGAACGTCGCGGAGACCGGCCTGCTCATGGCCTAGTTTCCGCCGCATATCCCCTGTCGGCCGCATACGAATCCCTCCACGGGTTCGCATGCGGCCTTTTTGTTTTGGTGGGCCCGAGCAGGTCGTTTGTCTCGATTTGTAACATCTAGCCGAATATTTCGGCCCTAGCTGTTACAAATCGAGACAAACAGAACGCCCGAGCAGAAATATCTCAATCTGTAACATCTAACTCGCTTTTAACCGTCTAACTGTTACAGATCAAGACAAAGGTGATGGCTGGATAGACAAAATCTCGATCTGTAACACCTAGTCGAGTTTTTGGGTCCTAGCTGTTACAGATTGAGACAAACGGAATAGGCCGGGCCAAAAATCTCGATCTGTAACATCTGACTCGCTTTTGGCCGCCTAGATATCACAGGTTGAGACAATTTGATAGCGAAGTCCCCATTTGCGCGTCATATCGCATAGCGCTGACGCGCCGATTCCCCACAATGGCAGGGGGGGCAAAAGTCCTCACACAGCGCTTACTAGCAATCCTGCAGCGCTAGCTAGCAGATGATCTGCGTATGCTCCTCGATGGCGGCGCGATCCTCGGCGGTAATACCCGGCTCGCACACCACGGCATCCAAGCTGTCCAGGCGGCAGAAGGTGTAGAAGTCGCGCTTGCCGATCTTGCTGGAGTCGGCGATCAGATAGCGCGAGTCTGCCTTGCTAAAAGCGAGCTGCTGGATACGGCCCTCGTCCATGTTGGACGTAGATACGTCACCGTCCAAGATGCCGTTGGCGCCGATAAACGCCGCATCGATCCCCAGTGCGCGCAGGGTATCCTCGGCCGTTGGTCCCACAAAAGCGGCGGTGCGGCGACGATACATGCCGCCCACGAGGCACAGGTCGCAGTCTTCGCGCGCCTCGAGCAGGCTAAACACCGAAAGCGAGTTGGTCACAATGCGCAGGCGAAACGCCGGCAGCATCGAGGCCATCTGCTCCACCGTAGTACCCGTGCCCAAAAAGATGGTCGAGCCTTCCTCGATAAGCTCCACAGAACGGCGCGCAATCTGCAGCTTTTCCTCGGCATGCTTGGTGCGCTTTTCGCTGTGCGAGTACTCGTGGCGCAACATAGCGTGGGGACGACCCTGCGCACTGCGGGCGCCGCCGTGCACGCGCTCGATCTCGCCCAGGCTCGCAAGCTCCTCAAGATCACGGCGGATCGTCATATCCGAGACGCCCAGTGCATCCGAAATCTCCTTGACCGAGACCGTGCCCTGCTCCTCGAGCAGCTGACGAACCTTATCCTGTCGCTCCGCTTTAATCACGATGAATCCTCGCCGTTCTTTGTGCGCATATCATTCAAACAGTAACGAACAAATTGTATCAGACTCGCGCGCGTCAAAAATGAACGCCCGCACGGCTCCAATCATCACTTTTTTGAGAAAAATACCCCCTGCTTTAGTGGGGTGTAGTGATAATCTCGCCTGTTCGCGCTACAGTTTGTCGGAAATACCTCGATGTTAGGAACCAAATGATCACTTCTGAGCTTTTCGGCACCGCGCCGTGCGGTACCCCCGTTCATCGTTACACCCTCAACGGGCCCGAGATCTGCGTTCGCATTATGGACTATGGCGCCACCGTGCTGGGTATCGATGTGCCCGACATTCCCGGCAACGTGCGCGATGTGGTGCTGGGCTTCGATAAGCTCGAGGATTACTTTGACAACCCCGCCTGCTTTGGCGCGACCATCGGCCCCGTGGCAAACCGCACTGCGGGTGCAACGATCACCATCGACGGTACGGACTGGCATATGCCCGCCAACGAGGGCGCCAATAACCTGCACAGCGATCTTGAACACGGCCTGCACAAGCGCGTGTGGGATGTTGAGCTCGACGAGGCCGACAACGCCGTGCGCATGACCACCTCACTTGAGGATGGCGAGTTGGGCCTGCCCGGCAACCGCACCTTTACGGCCGTGTTTACCGTGACGCACACCGGCCGCTTCCGTATCGAATATGGCTGCGAGAGCGACCGCGCCACGTACGTGTCCATGACCAACCACACGTACTTTAACCTTGCCGGCCATAACGCCGGCATGGACTGCGAGCACTTCTTTGTTGCCAACGCCGCCCACTACCTTCCCATTGACGACCAGAACATTCCTACTGGCGAGATTACTCCGGTCGAGGGAACACCGTTTGATTTTCGCGAGTTACGCCCCATCGCGCCTGGCATGGAGGCCGACCATCCGCAGATTAAGCAGGCACGCGGCTACGATCACTGCCTGTGCATTGGCGGCTATCAGTACGGCCGCAATCTGCGCCGTGCCCTGCACGTCGAGGAGATGTGGACCGGCCGTGAGCTGGACTACTACACCACCGCCCCGGGCGTGCAGCTCTACACCGGCAACTGGCTGGGCGACGAGCACGCCAAGGACGACGCCAACTACGGCTGGGGCGCCGGCTTTGCCCTCGAGGCCGAGATGTACCCCGACACGCCGCACCAGCCGCTGTTCCCGCAGGGCATTGTGGGCCCGGGTCACCCCTACAGTAATGTGATCGAGTACCACTTTATGAGGCACTAAGCCTGCAACGCGACATATCGCACAGCAACGCCCGCCGGCACACCGCCGACGGGCGTTTTTCTACCTAGTTGTAGGCAACCAGGCACATCCCGGCTTGAGTGATTAGTGCATTTAACGTGAGAAAAGCCGTCAGAACACTTGCGCGGATTTGCGATGTCCCGTATCATAGACAGCCGTTGACGCCTCAGCTGCGTCACCACATGGTCGCCAGCGTAGCTCAGTTGGTAGAGCACCGCTCTCGTAAAGCGGGGGTCACCGGTTCGAGCCCGGTCGCTGGCTCCATCGCACAAGACAGCCGCCTTCGGGCGGCTTTTTTGTTTTCGATTTTGAGTGCGCGCGCCCACCCACGCATCGCAACAGCGTCAGCTCCCCTATTCAAAAACAGAAACCCCGTTAATCGTGATTCCCCTAGGGAAAACACGATTAACGGGGTCGTAGCGTGCTTCCCTTAGGGACAACACGCCAGCATACGAACAGCTCAGTCGGGCAGTTCGCTACTCCTCCCAGTAAGCGTCTGCAAGCAGCTTAAAGCAGATCTTCTTGACCGGCTGTGCGCCATCGCCCGGGAACTCGAGCGTGGGTATGTGAGGCTCGCCGGCAACGAACAGCGCAAACTTGTCGTCGGCAAGATCGCCGGCGATCGAGGCGTCGGAATCGACCAGGTCGTAGTCGTCCTTCTCGTCAAACTCCTGGACCAGCGTCAGGCTGCCCGTAGCAACCTTAAAGGCCTCGCGACCCTCGACGTCGATCTGCAGGTCGTGATAGCGCTGATGAGTCTCATAGTGAGCCTCGGCCTCGGGACGCGTCGTGGGAGCCATGACGTTCGCAAAGACCTTGTCGCCCAAAATCGGATGGCTGCCGACCTCGAGCTCCGCCGGGTCGTTCTCCTCGAGCCAGTCGATCAGCACGTCGAGGCCCTTAAGCATTCCGCGATACTCCTCGATATCGCCCAATGCACCGTAAATCATCTAAATCCCCTCTCGAATCGTTTCTTTGGCGGCTACTCGGCAAACGCGTTACCGACGCTGTTGCCACCCACATACGTCTCGACCAGGGTAAGGTCGGGATTGAACACGACAAAATCGGCATCGCGGCCAGGCATAATGCTGCCACATTTATCCTCGACGTGAGCAGAGCGCGCGGGCACCTCGGTCGCCATGCGAATTGCGATATCGGCGCTCGCGAGACCCCAGTCGACAATGTTCTTGACACCCTGTGCGAGCGTGAGCACCGAGCCGGCGATAGCAGAGCCATCGGCAAGCCAGCAAAGGTTGTCCTTCATAATGACATCCATGCCACCGCTGGTGTACTTGCCCTCGGGCATGCCGCCGCAACCCAGGCAGTCGGTGATCAGCACTGTGTGCTGCCAGCCCTTGGCCTGCAGCAGCGCCTTAATAGCAGCAGGGTTCACGTGTTTGCCGTCGCAAATGATCTCGGCATAGGTGTTGGGCGTGGTCATAGCGGCCCCGACGACACCGGGCTCACGGTGATGCAGACCGCGCTGGCCGTTGTAGGTATGCGTAAAGCAGCTGGCGCCAGCATTGATGGCGGCAGCACACTCATCATAGGTGGCATCAGAGTGGCCGATGCAGGTCACGACGCCCTTTGCGCTCAGAGCCGCGGCGTAAGCGGCGGCGCCGTCACGCTCGGCCGCCATAGCGCTCTTGACGATTCGACCGCCGGCGGCCTCCTGCCACTCGTCAAAAACTTTCTCGGACGGACCGATCAGATAAGCAGGGTTCTGGGCGCCCACATGCTTCATGGTAAAGAACGGACCCTCCAGGTAGATGCCCTGAATACGAGCACCGCAGAACTCAGGTCCGCGCTCCTCGTCCGCCTGTGCAATGGCAGCGCAGGCGTCCTTGATCTGCTCCACGCCGTCGGTAAAGGTCGTAGGCAGCCAGCTGGTGGTGCCACGACGAGCGAGCTCGGTCGAGCTGATGTTGATACCCTCGGCATCATTATCAGTCGTGGCATGGTTATAGAAGCCATGAATGTGGGTGTCCACCATGCCCGGCGCAATCCATGTACCCGAATAATCTTTGATCTCACAAGCGGGCTCATCGGCCTGCCAAGTGCCAAAGACGCCATCTTCGACCATGAGGTAGCCGCCCAGCTGCGGCCCCGCCGGCAAAAAGAACTTGTCGGCCTTGATAGCATACGTGCTCATCTATGCTCCCGTACCCGCAGTGCGTTTTAGGGCGGATCAAAAACCACTGCATTGTTAATTCGAGCGATTGTTCGTTGCCTTCTACCGCTTGGCGCATTTTGCACCCGCCGCAAAACATACCAAGCCGTTTATACCCAATAACTCTAGACTGCGCGGTTGTGGTAGACCTTGTATTTAAACTGGTCGGCGCGCGCAACCGAACGCGTATACTCGATAACCTCGTTGTCCATGTTGTATGTGGTACGAATCAAATCCAGGACCGGTGCGCCTTCGGCAATCTCGAGCAGACGGGCGTCGGAATGGCGGGCGATACTCGCGTAGAATTCTTCCTCTGCCACGCGAACTTTCTCGTGAAAGTCCTGCTCGATCATGTCGTACAGCGATTTGTTCTCGATCATGGGGCGCTTAAGCGCAAAGAACTTGCGACTCGGCAGATATGTACACTCAATCATCAGCGGCACACAATCGGCAATACGCAGGCGCTTGATCTTGTACAGACGCTCGCCAAGACGCGCGTTCATCTCTACGGCAATATTCTTGTCAGCCTCGACCTCGGTAAACTCAAGAATCATCGTCTTGGGCACACGGCCGATCGCCTTCATCTGCTCGGTAAAGCTATAGATTTGCGAGAGGTTTGCCGTTTGCAGAGAGCGGTCGCACACCATGGTTCCACGGCCGCGCTGACGAACCACCAGGCCCAGGCGCTCAAGCTCCTGCAGGGCAAGGCGAACCGTCGTACGCGAGAGCCCGTAGCGTTCCGACAGTTCACGCTCGGACGGCAAATAGTCGCCGGGTCGAAGTTCGTGATCGATTTTATCGGTCAGCAAATCGACGAGCTGATCGTACAGAGGCTGTTTGCGCGCTCCCATTGCCATGATGATACCTGCCGGATAAATGACTCGAAATTGGTTGCAACCAGACACCACGTACTATAGCAGTTTTAACGGAATAACAGCAGGTCAACCAGCACATTGCAATATTGTTTGCCGGTTATTTGCCCGTGTACTGTAATACCAATCGCACCGCCTCATCAAGTATCGAGGTAGCAAAAAGGGCCGCCCCCGCGGAGCGGGACGACCCTTTGCAAGACACGTACGTCTCTAAGGCTTAGAGAAGCTTCTTGAGCTCCTCGGCAACAGCCTGGACCTGCGTACCGATGATGACCTGGGTAGCACCCTTGTCCATCTTCATAACGCCCAGAGCGCCAGCCTTCTTGCAGGCAGCCTCGTCGACCAGAGCGGAATCGCCGAGCTCGAAGCGAAGGCGAGTAGCGCAGCAGTCAACGGTCTTAACGTTCTCCTTGCCACCGACGGCAGCGAGAACAGCGGCGGCCAGAGCGGCGAACTTGTCGTCGCCAGCAGCGGCGGAAGCGGAGGTTTCCTCGACATCCTCATCCTCGCGACCAGGGGTCATGAGGTTGAACTTGGTGATGGCGAAGCGGAACACGAGGTAGAAGACCAGGAAGGCAGCGATGCCCATCGGGATGATCATCCAGGTGTTGGCAGCAGCCGGGAGGCTAGCGGAGAACAGGAGGTCGGTAGCGCCAGCAGAGAAGCAGAAGCCAGCACGGAAACCAACATAGTAGGTGATGATGGTGAAGATGCCGTACAGGGCAGCGTACACAACGTAGAGCGGGAAGCACAGGAACATGAAGCCGAACTCGAAGGGCTCGGTGACGCCACAGACGAAGGCGCAGATGGCGGCGGAGACAACCAGGCCGATAGCAGCCTTCTTGTTCTTAGCGGTCTGAACCATAGCCAGGGCAGCGCCCGGGATACCGAACATCATGCAGGGGAAGAAGCCAGACATGTACATGCCGAGGCTCCACTTGACGTCGGCAGAGGTCTCGCCAGCCCAGAAGTGGGTCAGGTCGCCAAGGCCGATGGTGTCGAACCAGAACACGTTGTTCAGAGCATGGTGGAGACCAGTCGGGATGAGCAGGCGGTTGAGGAAGGCGTAGATGCCAGCGCCGATGCCACCCATAGCAGCGATACCCTCGCCCAGAGCGACGAGCGCACCGAAGATGAGGGGCCAAGCGAAGAGCAGGACGACGGAAACGACGATGCAGATGACAGCAGTCATGATGGCGACGCAACGCTTGCCGGAGAAGAAGGCCAGCCAGTCGGGAAGACGGGTGTCCTTGAACTTGTTGTAGCAGGTGCCACCGATGATGGCGGACAGGATACCAATGAAGGAGTTACCAGCGATCTTGGAGAACGCGATGCCCTCGGTAGTGGCGAGCCAAGCGGTCTGGGCGTCGGCATCCATACCACGGATAGTGCCAACAACGGCAGGGTTCAGGAGCTGCTGAATCATCAGGAAGGCGACGAGGCCAGCGAGGCCAGCGGTGCCATCGTGATCGTCGGCAAGGCCGACAGCGGCGCCGACTGCGAACAGCCAGGCCATGTTATCGATAAGAGCGCCGCCTGCCTTGATGAGCAGGAAACCGGCGGTATAGGCAAAACCGGTAGTGTCACCGGCAGCACCCATGACTGCGGGAGCGAGCAGGTAGCCCACGCCCATAAGAATACCTGCGACGGGAAGCGCCGCGACGGGAAGCATCAGCGCTTTGCCGAGCTTCTGGAGGTACTTCATCATATGGTATCTCCTCCAACCTTTCTTTCGTTGTTCACCAACGAGTTCCATGTCCGCGCCTTGTGCATACCGGCTTCTCCGCTTGCCGACATTGGCGCGCAAACTTAGACAACCCAGTCCCTATTTGGGGTTGCTGGTATGTACGGTAGCACACACTCAATTCAAACGTCCACCACATTTCGTTCAAATTACTATTTCGTTGCCAAACGGTTATTTTTGGCCCGTAAACGGTAATTTACGCAGGTAGAAGTGCTGCGTTTCTTTCATTACCAAACTAATTCTTAGCAATTTTCATTCGATTTCGAATCAAAATTGGTTACTACCAGATGAACAGTGGTACCACATTGTTACTACCAGTTTGGCCGAAATCGTTTTCACTTTACATGAATAAAGTCTCCAAGAATTTGTATATTAAACCCCTCCTACTCTCTCTTCCCCGCCCTTTCCTCCAACGCAAAAAGCCCCCTAGAACGATTTCCGTTCTAGGGGGCTTCATCAGATATTTCGGCTTCGTACTCGAAGGCTCAGGCAATCTTTACGCAAACAGGCCGTAGATGCTGATATTGGCCTTGGCGTAGAGGCCGTTGGCGTACTCGGTCCACTTGGAGCTGGCGCTCGAAGCCTGCGAAGAGTACTGCTGGTAGGCGGTGTAATAGGCGGTCATGGCCTGCTTATAGGTAGCGCTATCGGCCGTAAAGGCATCGTCGGCAAAGGCCTTAGCGTAGGTGCTGTCCTTGTCCTTCCAGGTGCCCTTCTTGCTATCCCACTCGTCACCGGCAAGGTTGATGATGTAGTCGGCGTAGTCCTTGCTCGCGGTGTCCTCGTTGCCGTCAGAAGGCTCGGTCGGAGCGATCGGCATGCTTGCGGAGCTATCGCCCACCTTCTTCTTGTAGAGCTTCTGCAGCGTTGCGGACTGGCGGACGATCTGCTTGGCCTGGTCCTTGGACACGCCATACTGCGTGGCCATGGTCTTGTAGTCCGAAGTGCCGATAGAATCCTCGGCGTACTTCTTCATCTCCTTAGAAGAGACGGTGATGCCCTCATCCTCGGCGGCGTCGAGCAGAATCTGGTTGCGCACGTAGGACAGGATGACATCGGCAGAGGGAGCGGTGTAGTTGCCATCGCTATCCTTGACGGTATCAAGGCTGTACTGGCTCTCGATGGCCTCGCGCGCGGTGATGTCGCTCTTCTTGCCGTTGTAGCTGTAGCTTGCCACGGTCGAATCGAGCTGGTCCTCGGTGAGGGTCGCCGAGCCGACGCCCTTGCCGCCAAAACCACCGTTGCCGATAAAGAAGCCGACCACAGCAGCGATCACGATGGCGACCACAAAGGCGGCAATCATCGTCTTCTTGTGCTTGGATGCGCTGTCGTCCACGTCGGAGTCATCGTCCTCGTCCTGCTCCTCAGGCATGAGGTTCTCGTCGGCGGCATCCGCGGCAATCTGAGCCTCCAGGCGGGCGTCCTCCTCCTCGGCGGTCGTGCCGGCAGCAATGTGCTCGGCAGACGTACCTGCGACCAGATCGATCTTCTCGTCCTCGTCACCGTCGGGGCCTTCGCCGCGCTCGATGATCTGGATGCCGTCGATCTCGTCCTTTTCGTCCTTCTTTTGAATCAGACCCATATCAGTTACTCCTTGTTAAGAAACATAGTCCTCAATAGAATACGCCCGACAGAGCGCCGGGCGTATTCATTCTCAGGTTATCCGCAAACGTATAAGTACCGCTTAGGCGTTTGAAGCCGTATCCCCTTAGGCAAGATGCGCGATAACGGCATCGGCAAAGGCCTGCGTGCCCACGGCGCCCTCAATGGAGCCGGTCTGGGCACGACGCACGTCACCGGTAACCTGCTCGCCCTCGTCGAGCGTGGCAGATACGGCGGCGCGAATGCGATTGGCAGCTTCATTCTCGCCCAGATGATCGAGCATCATGGCGGCAGACAGAATCTCGGCCGTGGGGTTAGCGATATCCTGGCCAGCGATATCGGGCGCGGAGCCGTGCGTTGCCTCAAAGATGGCACAGTCGGCTCCGATATTGGAGCCGGGGGCCATGCCAAGGCCACCTACAAGACCGGCGCACAAGTCGCTGACGATATCGCCATACAAATTGGGCAGGACCAGAACATCGAAGTCGTTGGGGTTCTGAACCAGACCCATGCAGGTGGCGTCGACGATCTTGTCGTTGAACTCGATATCGGGATAGTTGGCAGCCACCTCGCGAGCCACGCGCAGGAAGAGGCCGTCAGTCGCCTTCATGATGTTGGCCTTATGCACGGCCGTCACCTTTTTGCGGCCGCAGCGGCGAGCATACTCAAAGGCGTACTCCACAATACGGCGGCTCTTGGCGATGGAGATGGGCTTGATCGAGATGGCGGAATCCGCGGCGAAGGTTTTCTGACCCGAGCGCTCGACAAGCTGTGAAAGCTCCTCGACCTCGGCAGCGCCTTCGTCGAACTCAATACCAGCGTAGAGGTCCTCGGTGTTCTCGCGCACGATAACCAGGTCGACATCGCGGAAGCGCGAGCCATCGCCCGGTTGCGACAGGCAGGGGCGCACGCAGGCGTACAGGTCGAAGTACTTACGCAGGGCAACGTTGACGCTGCGGAACCCCGTACCGACCGGCGTGGTGATGGGGCCCTTGATGGCAACTTTGGTCTGGGCGACGGCATCGAGTACATGCTGGGGCAGCGGCGTGCCAAACTCGTCCATGACGCCGGCACCGGCCTCCTGGACGTTCCAATTGATCTGGACACCGGCGGCCTCGACCACGCGGCGCATGGCCTGCGTAATCTCGGGACCGATACCGTCACCGGGAATCAGGACTACATCGTGCGCCATAATCTGTTACTCCTCGTCTTCGGCGTCGTCAGATTTTTTAACGCTAGCACGCTTCTTCTTTTTGGAGAGATCCAGGCCAAAACGTTTAACAAGCATTTCGCAAATCTCGCTCGAACGGGCCTTGAGATAGCTGCCCTTGCCGTTCTCGGCATCGAACTTAAGGCGCAGCGCAAGCTTCTCGGCGATCTCGGCATCGATCTCGCCTTTGCCAAACTCGTACAGGCAGCCGAGCATATCGCGATACTCGAGGTCACCGTGGTAGCACTGGATGGCCTCGTCCAGGATGGGCCAAGCCTCGCGCGAACGCTCGACGCTCGTGGCACCCCACACGCACAGCAGGCGGAAGGCGGCATAGCGCAGCGTGGAGGAAATCTCGTCAAACAGTGCGGTCTCGGCGCCCTCAAAGGCATCGCCCAGCTGGTCGGGGCAGGTGGTGGCGAGCGCCGCCAGGGCATCGAGGGCCTCCCAGCGAGTCTGAGCCTCGGGGCGGTCGAGCGCCTCGATCAGCGCGGGCACGCAGGGCACGACGCGCTGCGGATCGCGCTCGGCAAGCAGGTGCAGCACGCGGGCGGCAAACTGGCGGATACGGCGCGTGGGGCAGCCGAGCTCCTGGACCAAGCGGTCGACGGTGTTCTCGTTCTCCTCTGCCAGCTGAAGCTGTGCCAGCTCCTCGTCGGTGAGCTGTTCGTCTTTGTTTTCTGCCATAGTTACCTCTTCTTACTATTTCTTAGTGTGCCTGCCAGCACCCTTGCTGTCATCGGTGACCGAGACGAGCTGTCGGTCAGCCGCGCCATTGCGACGCGCGCGGCGGCGCTCCTCGGCGTCGCCTGCGTCGGCGGCGGCGCGATGAGCCTGGTTGACGTTAAAGACCTCATCGTGCTTGCGCCACGGACCAACGGACTCGCCAAAGCTCATCTTAAGGCCGGCGATAAAGCCGCCAAGCCAGCCGATCGGCGCAAACTGCACCAGCGGGAACAGCGAGAACACCCAGGTCAGCAGGACGACTGCCGCCGCTCCTGCAAAGTTGGCAATCCAGTAGTCGCGCTTGGTGACGACGCGCTTTTCGCACGCCCACTGGCCGCACAAAAAGCCAATGTAGATCGCAAAGAGAAAGAGCACTAGTGCAAGCACCACGAACGTCCAGCTCATGGGCGCTACTCCTCGTGATGGTGGCCGCAGCAGCACTCGTGGCCGTCGTCATGGCCGTGACCGCCGCAGCACTCGTGGTCCTCGCCATGGTGGTGGCCACAACCGCACTCGTGGTCGTCGCCATGCTCGCCGCAACCACAGCCTTCCTCGTGAGCACCATGCTCCTCGGGACGATACTGCGACCAGTCCAGACCGGCGGCAATGGCGTCGGCCTCCTCCTTATAGAGAACATTGATGGCCTGGGTACCCAGCTTGGCACCACCGATGGCGTCGAGCATGTCATAGAGCGTAAAGGCCACGTCGGCGCCGGGCAGCGCAAGCTCGCGGTCGTCGGCATAGGCGAGCGCCAAGCGCAGGTCCTTGATGAAGTGCTCCACCATAAAACCGGGCTTGTAGTCGCCGTCGAGCGCCTTGGGCGCCAGGCTCTCCATGGCACCGGACTTGCCGGTGCCGCCCAGGATCATCTGACGGGTCTTCTCCATATCAAGGCCGCTCAGCTCGGCAAACGCCAGCGCATCGGCCATGCCGACCATGCAGGCGCCCAGCGACACCTGGTTGGCGAGCTTGGCAGCCTGGCCCTTGCCGGCGCCGTCGAAGCAGCAGATGGTTGCCGCAAAGGTGGAAAGGATATCGCGGACCGGGGCAATGTCGTTCTCGGTAGCGCCCACGATAGCCGTAAGCGTGCCGGCGATAGCACCCGACTCGCCGCCGGTGACGGGGCAGTCAAACGCCATGCGGCCGGAAACCTGGGCGGCCTCGGCAATGTCGCGCGCCAGCTCGGGCGAGCTCGTGGTGAGGTCGATCAGGACCGCACCGGGCTTAGTGCACGCGAGCAGACCGTCGCCCGCCAGGTAGAGCTCCTCGACCTCGGAGGGATAGCCCACCATGGTAAAGACGACGTCGGCGTTCGCCGCGGCATCTGCCGGCGTATCGGCCCAGACGGCACCGCGCTCAACAAGCGCTGCAGCCTTGGACTTGGTGCGGTTGTTGACCGTGACGGGATAGCCAGCGTCCAGAATGTGGACGGCGATAGGGGCACCCATGATTCCGGTGCCGATAAATGCGACAGAGAGCTTGTTTGCCATGAAACCTTTCCTTTTGGGTTGGGTGTTATTACCAGGTTGAATACTCGTTGCCAGCGTTTGGGCTGTGAGTCGAGGGCGATTACGGACGCAGCGCTTGTCTACTGGCCGCGCACGCGGCGGGCGATGCGGTCGGAAAGCGACGCCTTGTCGGTGCGGTTCTTGCCCCAAAACGCGCAGGCCACCATGCCGGGGCCCACGTGCGAGCCGATGGTGGGGCCCACGGAGCTGCGAATGATCGTGACGTCGGCGCAGCCCTCCTCCTTGCGGATGGCGGCTTCGAGCCAGTCACCGTCCTTTTCGGCATCGGCCGTCATGATGGCGATGGGCATGGTGCGATCGGGCACGTAGTTCTCGCGGAACGACTTGAGGATGGACTTGAGCGCCTTCTTGCGGCCGCGGTTGACGCCGATCAGCGACAGCGAGCCGGCAAGGTCGTAGGAGAGCTCGGGCTTGACGTCGAGCTTTGCCGTGAGCTGCGCCGCCGCGGGCGGAATGCGGCCGCCGGCAGCCAGCGCATCGAAGCTCTCGAGCGTAAAGTAGCCGTGCACGTAGGTCTTGGCCTCGTTTGCCCAATCGACCAGCTGCTTGGCAGTCAGTCCCGCCGAACGCTGGCGCACGGCCTCAAGCGCCAGGAGCTCGCCGGTCGCGCAGGGCAGAGCGTTGTCGACCACGTAGAGCTCAAAGTTGGGATACTCGGCGCGCACGGCATCTGCCGCCTGGCACGCGGAGTTGTAGCTCGACGACAGCGCCGAGGTAAAGCACAGGTAAACCGTGGGCGTGCCCTCTTTGGCGCACTCGGTAAAGAACTCGATATAGCGACCGAGCGACACAGCCGAGGTGGACACGCGGGCACCGGCGCGCATGCGGTCGTAGAACTCCTTAGGGCTCATGCTCGACCAGATGTCGTCCGTGCGCTCCTCGCCATCGATAATGAAAGGGAAGCCCAAGATATCGACATCGAGGTTCGCGGCGACCTCGGGGTTAAAGTCGCAGCAGGTATCGACGACGATACGGCAACGGTCCGAATGACCGGCGGATGCGGCCTTGTCCATCAAAGCGACTCCTTACGTAAAAAAGGCGGCCACCCGCATGGGATGGCCGCCAACCGTTAACTCATGCAAGTTAACGTATTTTACTCGTCAAGTGTTTCGATGCGGGGCTTGATGATGCCATATCCACCATTCTTACGGTGATACACCACATTGATGAGGCCAGTCGTCGCGTTCTCGAACACGTAGAAGTCGTGGCCGAGCAGATCGGTCTGCACCAGCGCCTGCTCCTCAGTCATCGGGGTGACATCGATGACCTTCTCGCGGACGAGCAGGTCGTCGTCCTCCTCGGGCAGCAGCAGGTCGGCCAGATCCTCGACGCGCTCGACCGGTGCGACATCCGCGGCGCTGGCACCGCCCTGGCGGTTGTCCACAACCTTGGTCTTGAACTTGCGCAGCTGGCGGGTGACCTTATCGGCGGAGAGATCGATGGCGGCATACATATCTGCGCCGTGCTCGGCGACGCGAATCACAGAGCCGCGGGCACGAACCGTGACCTCGACGATTGCCGGGTTGGGGTTCGAGGGGTTCTTCTCATAACGAAGCACGACGTCGACTGTCATGGGCTCGATATCGAAAACCTTGAGCGCCTCGCCGACCTTCTCGTCCACATGCGCACGCAGAGCATCGGTTACCGTCGTCTTGCGTCCAGAAACCTTGATATCCATACGTGGCTCCAATCTGCCTCGGGGACTTACTGTACTGGCTATGTACCCATTGCCGTGCATTTAATCACCCGAATTCCCAAAGGCCCGAATAACGACTGCTTGATACCGCATACCGAAGTCTCGCACTTTTCCGCGTCAAAGTGCGCTATATGAGGGCGTCGACGGAGTTGGTTTTTCTCCTGGAAATTGCCCTTGAGCTGCTGGTTTTATCAAAATTGAAAAGCCGGGCTCCCCTATGGGGGAGACCCGGCCATGCGTGTTGAAACCGTGAAGAAGCGCCTTGTTCAATGTATGGCAGGCGCCACCCCTACCAATAACTAGCTATTGAGCTTGTTGATGTCATCGTCGGTGATGGCGCCCTCCTGGCTAGACGAGGGGCTGTCGCCGTTGTTATCGGAGGTGTCGCCATCGGAGGACTCGGTCTCGTTGGACGTAGATTCGGATGCCTGCACATTGGCCCCCGAAACAGTCTTGGCGGTAAGGTCATAGGGCATTTGGCCGTACCAGACGCAGTGGACCGCCTCGAGCGTGCCGTCGACCGTGATGTCGTCGAGGGCATCGCTCACGGCACGGCACAGCTCATCGTTAGAGCTAAGGCCTGCGACACCAAGCGTGGAGGGCGTCTCGAGCGTGCCGACACAGGAGATCTGGCTCATCAGGCGCGCGAGGTAACCACCGGCCGTGGAATCACAGATCACGTAATCGACCTCGCCCGACTCGAGTGCCTCGAAGCACTCGTTGATGTTGGAGAAGGTCTTTTGGTTGGCCGTGATGCCCTGCTTGGCGAGCGCTTCCTGCGAGGCCGAGAAGGTCTGAACGCCCAGGGTAGCGGTGTTAAGGGTTTCGGTGGAAACGCTCAACGACTCGCCGTCAGTGCTCTTGCCGAATACGGCGGGGGCGTCGTACAGACAGGTGCCAAGCGAGCTGATATCGCCGTCCGTAGAGCTGACGTCGCCAATGAAGATATCGGCCTTTTTATCGCTGAGCGCGGAATCGGCCGAGGACGCATCGACAAAGGCGACCTTGAGACCCATGCGGCATGCGAGGGCACGAGCGGCATCGACCGCATAGCCCGTGAGGTTTCCGTCGGCATCCTGCATGGCTTGCGGGGCATCGGAAGTATCGAGGGCGACCGTCAGGGTTCCCGGCGTGACCAGGGCATCGTCCGATACCGTGGGGGTAACGGTCTCGTGCTCGATCTGGTCGATCGTGGGCGTCGTGAACGTGGACAGTGGATTGAACGCGCATCCACTCAGGCCCAAAACGGCAATGACCGCCGCGGTCCCAGCACCCAACCGAGCTGCATGCATCAAGCTGCCCCTCACCATGTCCGCTACCCTGCCTTCTGTGTCGTATACGATCCGTGCCCTGCACGGAATATCGGGTTGTTCCCACCAGCTGACCTGGTATTTGACCCCACACTTGCGCACCGGGGCGTTTGCTCGGGAGGCCGCAGCCACCTTCACGACTGGCCCGCTCGCCCGCGAGGCGGTATTGCCCCAAAGAAAGTAGAACGGACGGTGCGGCTTACATCTAGGACGCGCCATGATCGCGCCGCGCGCACGCGGTCGCTTACGTGGATCCCTTTGACCGCGTCTGTCTTGGACTTGGATGGGCGCATTGCCCGTCCGCAACCACAGCCTGGCGGGAACGTAGCGCATTATAACTAAGTTCAAGCTAAAGTTTAAGGTTAGGGCGTCATTCGCACCGCGAGTACAGATTTCTCAGGTCGAGGCGGGCAGCACACGGCGCTCTTTATCGGGATGGAAGTCCCTCCAACTGATGTGACCCAAATGCCGGCGCTCGGCGCGCATCATGCGTAGCGCCGAGGCGCCGGTCAGGATTACAGAGGCTGCCAGTTGCTCGCCTGTCGGCTCGACGCGCCGCGCAATCTTCACTGCCACAAAACCACCCCTACCAAACGCGTGCGATAGCGAGGCCATCGACGGCTTTGGCGCCGGCGCGCTTAAGCTCCGCCGAGGCTGCTGCCATTGTTGCGCCCGTGGTAATGACATCGTCGATGAGCAGCAGACGACAGCCACGTACATCCTCGACCGTCTCGTACATGTCCCGGGCATGTTCCCGGCGCTCGGCGCGACCGAGTTCGCGCTGGTCGCCATGACCGTATTTGACCAAGGCGTCCACCAATGGCACGCCCGAAAGATCGCAAAACGAGCGCGCGATTGCTTCCATGTGATCAAAACCACGCCGCCGAAACGCCGCCGCAGTCGCGGGCACAAATACCACCGCGTCGGCACCGGACAGCACGCCGCCATAACGGTCGGGGGCTGCTACCTGGGCATGCAGGGCGGTGTCGTAGAGCAGCTCTGCCAGATACGGTGCCAGACGGCGCTCGCCCGCATCCTTGTATGCCTTGATGATGCGCGGCAACGGATGTGCATAGACAGCGCACACCAGGCAGCGATCGAGGGCCTTAGCCACCGTCGAAGACGCACCCTCGACCGAGCACTCGGTACACAGCAGGTCTCCAAACGGAGCGCCGCACCTCGTGCAGCTGTGGCGCGGATCGACAAGCGTGAGCGACGCCAGGCACTCCCGACAAATAAGCGCACCGGCACGCTCGCAACCGGCGCATCGCGTGGGCGAAAGAACCTCGAGTGCCTCATGCGCCGCGCGCTCGGCAAACGGTAGCAATTCATCCGCAAACGGCAAGATGTCGGCACTCCGTAAGCGGCTCAAACCATTCAGATAGTTATTTATGACAAAACCCTCCCTACGCTTGGGCGAAGGGAGGGTTGTCGATTCAGTGCCATGATACCCCGTTGCACTTGGGGTCAGACAAGTCGAATCCGCTTGCGGGCGCTATTCGCCGGCAGGCGGTTGCGGTGCGGACGAGGTGTGGGTCGAGCCTTCGCCACCATCCTGGCGCGGCTTGCGGGAACGGCGACGGCGGCGGCGCTTCTGACTCTGGTCGGCCGAACCCTCGCCACTGCGATCCTCACGCGGTTCGCGCTCGTCGCGAGCACCGCCGCGCGAAGCCTTGGCGGCAGCTCCTCCGCCATCGCCGGGGCGACGGCGCGTGACCTTGACTTCACCATCCGAAACCTGATCGGCCACAGAAGGAACCGAGGGTTTCTGCTGCGTGCCCGAGGAATGGCGACGGCGCGGACGCGGCGCGCGCTCCTCCTCGCCACGTGGCCTGCCAGCCTTGTCGGCAGGCGCGTCGGAGGCCGAGGCGCCCTTGGGAGCGGCACCGGCCTCGCGAGCGGCTGCGGCGCGGAAGGCGTCCTCGCGCTCCTCGCTCGACAGGTGGCGGCGACGACGGCGCGTGGGGTTCATGCCGCCGCCGCGGTTTTGCTGCTGGGGCTGCTGAGCCTCGCGCTCGCGAGAGGCGTTCTTGCCCGCGGTCTCGCCGTTGTCGACGGACGCCGCGCGCTTGCGGCGACGACGGCCGCCGGCCGCCTCCTCGGCCTCGGAAGCCTCGGCCTTGCCGCGGCCCTTTCCGCGGCCACGACCCTCGCCCTGGCCCTGACCGACACAAGCATCGGATTCGGCATCGCGACGACGGCGCTTGGGCATCGACGTGCCGGCCAGACGGTCGGCACTCGACAGGCCATCGCCCACGTCGACGCCGTTCTCGCGATCGAGCTCCATGAGCGCCAGGCGCATCTCGGGCGACTCGATGCGCTCGAGCACATCGCGCATCACGCAGTCGGGGCGGCAGCTGCAGCCCTGCTCGGCGGCCTTCTTTTTGCAGCCCTCCGAGCACGTCATATCGGCCAGGTTGACCTTAAAGACTTTACCGTTCTCCAAGCGCAGCACCAGCTGCTCACGCGGCGTGTCATATTCCTGGATACGCGCCTTGCCGAGCGGCGTATCGATGAGCGTCTTCTTTTTGGGCGCACGGCTCTTAAAGTCCTTGTACGCCTCGAACTCATAGCGCAGGCAGCACATCAGGCGGCCGCACACGCCGCTGATCTTAGACGAATTGAGCGGCAGGTCCTGCTCTTTTGCCATGCGAATCGAGACGGGCTCAAACTGTCCGCCAAAGCGCGTGCAGCAGAGCTCCTGTCCGCATTGGGCATAGCCGCCCACCAAGCGGGTCTCGTCACGCACGCCAATCTGGCGCATGTCAACGCGAATGTGCAGCGTCGAGGACAGATCCTTGACGAGCTGACGAAAATCGACGCGCTCCTCGGCCGCAAAGTAGAACACGGCTTTCTCGCCGCCAAACAGGTATTCGACACCCACCGGCTTCATCTCGAGGTCGAGATCTTTGACCAGACGGCGGAAATCGACCATGGCCTCATCGCCCTGGATGGCCAGGTCGTCGGCAAGCTGCAGGTCGATATCGCTCGCCACACGCAGCACGGGCTTGAGCGGCTGACCGATCTCGTCTTGCGGCACCTCGAAGGGATCGGCCGTGACCAGGCCGATCTCGGTTCCGCGCTCGGTGGAGCAAATGGCATAATCGGCCTCGAGGATATCCAGATCCTGCGGGTCAAACCACAGGTCGCGCGAGGCGTAGGTAAACTTAACGGGTACGACTAACGGCATTTCAGTGCCTTCCTGATATCGAACAGCATGACCTCGATGGCCAGCTGGGGAGTAACGTTTCTGGCAATGTTGCGCTCGGCGGTCGCGACCGCCTCGAGCGCCCGGGTGGCACCCGCAACATTCGTCGCGGCGGCAAGCCGCCCGATCGTGTCGCGCACGTCCTCGTTCACAATGTCTGCCGCCTCATCCTGAAGCGTCAGCAGCACGTCGCGCATGAGCGTCCGCGCGCTCGCCAGCGCTTCCATGATACCCGAACGCTCGCGCGCATTGAGTTCGCGCTTGTTGCGGTCCTCAAGCTGCTTCAATGCTCCACGCGACAGATAATCGGCGTTTTGCTCGAGCACCTTTTCCTGCGTGGACTTGACCTCGGCGAGCGGAGCCTTAACGGCGACGATGAGCGACTTGGCGCGGCTGAGTACATCGGCCTCGTCGGCGGCGATGAGCGAATCGATGGCGCGGATCATCTGGCGGCGAGCATCCTGGCGCTCGGCGCTCTTAAGGAACTCGATGCCGCGCGTGGGGCTCCCCGCCACGGCGACCGCCATGCGACAGCGTGCGAGATCCTGGCCCGTCGCGCGGCTCACGGCCTTCGTGGCCACGGCGGGCGACACCAGCCGAAACGGCACGCACTGGCAGCGGCTCACGATGGTGGGCAACATCACGTCTGCCGAGGTGCCCAGCAAGATAAACATAACGCCCTCGGGCGGCTCCTCGAGCGTCTTGAGCAGTGCGTTGGCGGTGTTGGCGCGCAGCTGCTCGGCACGGTCGATGATGTAGACCTTGGCCTTGGCACGGATGGGCGCCAGCGGCACGTCGTCGAGCAGCTCGCGGGTCTGGGCGATGAGGTAGCCCGTGGCGCTCTCGGGCGTGTAATAGTGCACGTCGGGGTGCGTATGGCGGGCGACACGCACACAGCTATCGCATGAGCCGCAGCCGTCCTGTTCGCACAGGAAGGCTTGGGCGAGCGCCCAGGCGGCATCGAGCTTGCCGGCACCGGGAGCGCCCAAAAACAGGTAGGCGTGCGATGCGCGGCCGCTGGCGACGGCGTTGGTCAAAAAATCGCGTACGCGCTCTTGGGTGTCGAGCTTGGCCAGCAGGCTTGCCTGAGCGGGGGCCATGTTACTCGGCCTCCTGGGCAAGCGTGGCGGTGACGGCGTCCTGGGAAATGTCGAGACCGTACGCGCGAACCTGCTCGACCGTCTGCGCGAAGACGTCCTCGATGGAAGCGGTGGCGTCGATGAGCTTCACGCGATCTGGCTCCTCGGCGGCAATGGCACTAAATCCCTGGTAAACGCGCTCCTGGAACGCCATGCCCTTGGCCTCCATGCGGTCGACCGCACCACGGGCGGACATGCGCAGCGCCGCCTGCTCGGGCGTGATGTGATAGACGAGCGTGAGCGCCGGGTGCGTCCCCGCGACAGCAAGGTTGTTGGCGTCGCGTACCATCTGGCGATCGAGGCCGTCGGCAAACGCCTGGTAGCAGGTCGTGGAATCGTAGAAGCGGTCGCACAGGACCACCTTACCGGCCGCAAGGGCGGGAGCTATGACCTCGTGCACCAGCTGGGCGCGTGCGGCCTCGTAGAGCAGCAGCTCGCAGGTATCCCCCATCGCCGTATTGGCGGGGTCGAGCAGCAGGGAACGGATCTTTTCACTAATGGCGGTACCACCCGGCTCACGCAGGGTCACGACCTGGTAGCCAGCGAGCTCGAGCGCACGGGCCAGCAGGCGCGCCTGCGTGGACTTACCGGCACCATCGACGCCCTCGAGCGTGATAAAGCTATGTTGAGCGGGCTCAAAAGCCATGGGCGCAGTCCCTTCCTACAAGGCGCGTAAATGCAAGTTATAGCAACCAAGCCATGATACCCCAGCGTCCGGCGCACCCCAAATCGGACCTAGTCATTGGGGACGTTCTTTAATGACTAGTCGTTTAAGAACGTCCCCAATGACTACTTAGGTGACAGTTAGAGACGTTCCTAAAGTGCCGGCAGAAAAGGAACGTCCCTAACTGCCGACCCTCTAAGTTGCGGTGAAATAGGGACTGAATACGCCTTCTAGCGGCAAATACAATCCCTATTTCACCGCAACTTAGGAGTGGGCGCGGGCGTTGATGGCGAAGGAAATGTCGCGCTCGAGGGCTAGGGCCTGCTCGCGTTCGAGGTCTTGGGTGAGGATTGCCAGCACGTAAGGGCGCTCGGCGTAGACGATTGCGGCATCGTGCTGAGCATTCGCCAGGCTGCCCGTTTTATGCGCGGCCAAAACGCCGCCGGGAACGCCCTCGACAATACCGCGCGCGTCTTCCTGCGCCAGCAGATACCCGCGCGCTCGCTCGCACAGCTCGGGCGTCGCGATTGTCCCCGCCGCCAGCCGCTGCAACACGGCCGCAGCATCACGAGCGCTCGCGTAGTTCTCGCGACCTTGTGCCTGGGCCTCGGCGTCCATCATCAAACGAGCGAGCACGGTCTGGGTCAGCCCCAATGCGGCACACGTTTCGTTGACCGTATCCATGCCAAGCCTGCCGATAACAAGGTTCGCTGCCACGTTATCGCTCTGGGCGATCATGGCGTGCAGCAGCTCGTCAATACTGTACGATACACCCGCGCCGCGCGACTGAATGTTGCCGCTGCCACCCACGATATCCTGTTGCGTTACCGTTATCTGCTCGTCGAGGGACAGCTCGCCCGCCGTCACGGTCTCGAGCGCACAAGCGAGAATGGGAAGCTTGATGATGCTTGCCGCCACACGTCGCGCGTCCGGCGCCACGGCGACTTCGCCATCGAGCGACGCGAACGTTTGAGGATCAAGCGCCACAGCATAGACCGAGGTAGACCCACCATATGGCTCGACAAGGGCTTCGACATCTTGCTGGAGGCCGGCAATCCAAGAAGCCCGGGAGACAGCCTCCATCTTTTGAGCGGACGGATGATTCGCCTTTTGTTTGGCAGGGACAGCGGAACTCCCAGCCTCGTTGCGGCGCGCGGCACAACCGCCGAGACTCATCACCGAGGCAAGCGCTCCGGTCAACATCCCGGCACAAAACACTCGACGCGAGCAATCGCGCGCAGCGAGGGGCGCATCCCCCGGCGGGAACCGGAACGCCTCCACGTTGTCGCCGCCATCCCGGCCTTGCTCGCCGCAGTACACAGACTCACTCCCCACCATCGCATTCTACCGAGCCGTCGATAAACGGCCGCGCCGGACACCCAGCACGCCGCACTCATTGTGACGCATGCGACAGGGCTTGCGCGGCACGGCTATCCTCACACAACCAGTTGGGTCGGCGCGGCCCAACCGCACCTGAACCACCTTATAATCTAGCCAACACATCGAATGGAAGGAACCATCATGCCCCGGTTTTGCACCCATTGCGGCAAGCTTCTGAAAGACGACGAGCGTTTTTGCACCAGCTGCGGAACGCCGGCAACCGATGATGGCCAGGTCTCTCAGTCGCAAGAGGATGCGCAGGCGGCCGAACATGCCGCCGCGTCCGATGCCGCCTTCGACACCGCCGCGACCACGGTTCAGTCTACGCAGCAGCCCACGGAAACTCAGCCCCAGCAGGAGGACGTGACCGTGCAGTCCGCCCATCAGCCCGCGCCCGCTCCCCAGCCGGAAGCCGGCACGACGCAGCAATGGGCGGCGGCCAACGCCGCGGCTCAGCAACCCATTCCAACCGCTGCTCCGCAGGCCGGTGCTCCCGTCGCGCCCAAAAACAACAACGCTCTGTTTATCGGCATCATCGCCGTACTGGTCGTCGTGATTATCGCGCTGGTCGCATTCTTTATGATCGGACTGTTCAACAATAACGCCGACGATTCCAAGGGCACAACCATCGAGAAGGTCAAGATCGACCACGACGACGATGACGTCTCCGTCAAGGGCGACCCCAACAAGCTTGACGATGATGACGATGACGCCCACGATGCCGCCACCATCAGCGAGCAAAACGTCTACGACCAGCTGAGCTCCTACTACAGCAGGCTCTCTGATCTTGACCAGCAGGTCCGCGACTGCGCCACCACATTCAACACGTATTACCTTAAGGATGACCGCAGCTCGCGTCAGTCGGCCAGCGACACCGCCGAGGCACTCGAGGATCAGATAGACGACCTCAAGGACGAGGTCGAGGACCTGGACGTTCTCATCGACTCGCAGAACTACAGCTCGTGGAAAGACATCATCACGCTCTACGACGACCTGGAGAATCGCATTGACGTCATTTGCGATGCCTGGGAGATCAGCCTTGAGTACTCCAGCCCCGCCAACCACAAGGACGAGATCGTGGCGCCGCTGGCGCGCGACAACGTAGCGGGCACCAACGACAACAAATACCGTCTGGACTTTGAGGACCGCTACCCCGGCGCCGCACCCGTCGAAGTGAACTAGTCGCATGCGACGTCCTTAAACGACTAGTCATTAAAGAACGTCCCCAATGACTACCCAATCTGCCGGATTTGCCCAACTAAAAGTTTACGCCCACGCGCGAACAGGATTTGATTTTTGGAATATGGACAAATTCCTCGTCAGGAGGGTAAAATGGTGCCGACGGCAGCCCAAGTTGTAGAGAGCTGGGCAGAGCCGTTGCTTAATGAAGTTGGGTCATCGTCTTAGCGACGGTGGCCTTTCTTTTTGGGCTTCGAGCCCTGCTAATATGAGAAAGCCACTGTCAATAGGCGTGTTTGTTCGAGCCCGGTTTTAAACCGGGCTTTTTCGTTTCCCGTCGGGAGGGCCCGCGCACGTTGCACGTTTAGTCGACGCTTGCCTGGCAAGCTAATATCCGCGGGCTCTTGCGGGCGCGCTGCCGGCGGTCAGCCCGGTATGTCCGCGCACCCCACCGCATTTCGATTCTCCGTCC
>NZ_JBQKDN010000014.1:0-54456 GCF_052121815.1 Collinsella sp. LCP19S3_B6 | reverse complement strand
CGCGTGCGGCTGGCGCCGCCCGCGCCCCGCTTCGTCGCTCCGCTCCTCGCGTGCTGCGCTGGAAAACGCTTCGCGTTTCCTCAGCTCCGCACCCTTGCGGGTTCGAATCCCTCTGCACTGGGCCCAAAAGGGAAAGGCTCCCATCGCTGGGAGCCTTTTCAATCAAGTGGTGGGCGATGAGGGATGTCCGCGTGCGGCTGGCGCCGCCCGCGCCCCGCTTCGTCGCTCCGCTCCTCGCGTGCTGCGCTGGAAAACGCTTCGCGTTTCCTCAGCTCCGCACCCTTGCGGGTTCGAATCCCTCTGCACTGGGCCCAAAAGGGAAAGGCTCCCATCGCTGGGAGCCTTTTCAATCAAGTGGTGGGCGATGAGGGATTCGAACCCCCAGCCTTGTGCGTGTAAAGCACCTGCGCTAACCGTTGCGCCAATCGCCCGCGGGAATTGAGTATAGCGGAAACCCTGCGGGGTTCACCGCTAATTCATAACGAAATCTAAGCGGAGACTTCGGTGCCCTTGTTCTCGTCGATAAAGAAGCGCTTGTACCAAATGAGGAACGTCAGCGTGGTATAGATCTTGCGCTGGTTGAGCGCGCGGCCCTCAAAGTGATCGTCGAGCAGCTTCATGAGCGCATCGGTGTCAAAGAAATCGGCAGCCCACGGTGCGGTGAAGTACTCCTTGACGTAGTCGTAGTATTTCTGCTCGCGCAGCCAGAACTTAACTGGCACCGGGAAGCCAACCTTCTTGCGCGTTGCCCACTCATCGGGCAGCGTGCGATTGGCGGCGTGGCGCAGGACAAGCTTGCAGCCCTCTTCGTTGACACGGTAGTTGGCGGGAATATGCTCGGCGAACTCCATGACCTTTTTGTCCAGGAACGGAACGCGGAGCTCCAGGGAGTGTGCCATGCACATCTTGTCTGCCTTGAGCAGGATGTCGCCCGGAAGCCACATGTTCATATCCAGGTATTGCTTCTTAGAGAGCTCGCAGCAGTCGGGGACCTGCTTGTAGTACTCTGCGCACATTTCGGAGGCGTTCTTGCCGGTGTCGTAAGCTGGCTTGAGAACCTCGTCAACCTCGGACGGGTCGAACACCTTTGCCTGGCCCACGTACCAGCGCTCGGGGACCTCGGCGCACTTGGTCAGGAAGTTGTGACCCTTAAAGTAGGGGAGATGCTGAACGAGCGAGCCCAGGGCACGGCGCACGCCGAGCGGCACGCGCTTCTTGAAGGATCGCATCTCGGGGGTGTCCTCGTACCACTCGTAGCCGGCAAACAGCTCGTCGGCGCCCTCGCCCGAAAGGACGACGGTAACTTCCTCGGCGGCCATCTGTGCCAGATAGTACAGCGGTACGCTGGAGAGGTTCGATTGCGGCTCGTCCATGTGGTACTGGATATCGGGTAGCGCGTCGAAGAACTCGTCGGCGGTGATCATCTTGCGCACGTTCTTAATGCCAAGCTTGTCGGAAAGCTCGGCGGCGTAGTTGGTCTCGTTGAAGTTCTTGTAGTCAAAGCCGACGGAATACGTGGTGTCGGGCATGAGGCAGGCGGCAATGTAGCTGGAGTCGACGCCGCCGGAGAGGAACGAGCCAACTTTAACATCGGCGATGCGGTGCGCGGCAACGCTCTCGTGCACGACCTTGTCGCACTCGTCCACGTACTCCTCGAAGCTCTTGGAGTTGTCATCGGTAAAGTCGCAGCTCCAGTAGCGCTTGATATCCATAGTTTTGGTCGTAAGGTCGTACGTAAAGCAATGCGCGGGGGCAAGCTTGAACACGCCCTTAAAGAACGTCTCCTCCGTGGCAGGGAACTGCAGCGTGAGGTAGGGACGCAGCGCGTCGCGGTTGACGGCCTTCTCAAACTTGGGGTGGTCCAGGAAGCTCTTGATCTCGGAGCCAAACAGCAGCGAGCCGTCGGAGGCCCGGTAGTAATAGAACGGCTTGATGCCAAAGATGTCACGGGCGCCGAAGAGCTTGTTCCTGTTCTGGTCGTGAATCACGAACGCATACATGCCGCGCAGGCGGTTGACCAGGTCCTCGCCCCACGCCTCGTAGCCGTGCACCAGGACCTCGGTGTCGGCGTTGCAGTGGAAGACGTAGCCGGCAGCCTCGAGCTCGGCGCGAAGCTCCTGGAAGTTGTAGATCTCGCCGTTGAAGACGATGGTGACCTTGCCGTCATCGCTCGACATGGGCTGAGCGCCAGCCTCGGAAAGGTCGAGAATCGAAAGACGGCGGAAGCCGAGGGCGACGTTATCGACGATGTGCTGGCCACCCATATCCGGCCCGCGATGGATGATGCGATTCATCATGGCCGTGAGAACCAGCTCACTCTGTTCATCTGTACCGGTAAAACCGACAAAACCGCACATGCAAGATCCTTTCTGCTGACGGCTTAGGTGCGCTGCCGCAAGGTTTGCAGCAGTCGATATCAATCAATCCTTACTATCATGCCAATCTTTTGCTTCGTGATGGGGCATAAGCGCCGAGGGGACCGAAAAACCACGGCCCGCACGTTGGGTGAAGCGGCGGGCCGTGACTGCGACGATTGCTGTGTGCGAGAGCGCGAGAGGGGCTAGCGCTTGCCGCGCTTGGCAAGGCGGTGCTCTGCCTTGGCGACGACGTGGATGAGCGGAATCGTCACAACCAGATAGTAGGGTGCGGCGCAAATATAGGGTGTGATGTTGCCCGTGGTGGCCGTGAGGTTTTTGGAGAACAGCATGAGTTCCATGACGCCGACGCTCGAAAGCAGCGACGTGTCCTTGTAGAGCATGACAAACTCACTGGTCATCCCCGCATCGCGCGCATTTGTAGGGCGGGGGTTTTGTTATTTCGAATTAACCGTGCGCTGGTCCTTGCAAGTTTTTAGGGTGCTGAGACACTCGCAAGGTCAGGTGGCATATTAGGATGGTTGATAATACAGGGGCGCGACCGGATTCATCTGGGACGGTTTTTGCTCTTTTAAGGTTAGGTTTAGCGAGAAAGGTCGTTATATGTCGGGTGCGACGAAGGAGAAGCTGGCTTTGATGCGCTATGTGGAGCTGCTCGAGGCCGAGGCCCTTGTTGTTTCCAAGCCGGATACTCTTTGCGACCAGCGCATCGAGTTTGCGACCGACGACTCGCGCCAGGTACGTCCGGGCACATTGTTTGTCTGCAAGGGCCGTGCGTTCAAGCCCGAGTATCTGGTCTCGGCGATTGCCGAAGGCGCCGTGGCGTACGTGTCCGAGGTTGATTACGACGTCGATATTCCCGCTGTGATCGTCAACGATATCCGCCGTACGCTCGCTGTGGTGGCGGACGCCTATTACGGTCATCCCTCGGGCAAGGTGAAGGTCTGTGCTTTTACGGGCACCAAGGGCAAGTCGACCTGCAGCTTTTATCTGCGTGGCATTCTTGCCAACGAGGCTAAGCTCACGGGCCGTCATCGACCAGCCCTCAACACGGGTATCGAGTTCGATGACGGTATCGAGGCCGGTCCTTCTAAGCTAACGACCCCCGAGTCCTTCCTTTTGCAGTCGCGTATCGCACATGCCGCCGAGGCGGGCGCTCCGTGGCTGGTCATGGAGGCGTCGAGCCAGGGCCTCAAATACGAGCGTACGGGCAAGATTGACTTTGAAGTGGGCGCCTTTACCAATATCGGTGAGGACCATATCTCGCCGATCGAGCACCCCACGCTCGAGGATTACTTTGCCAGCAAGCTCAAGATTTTTTCGCAGAGCCGCTTTGCCGTGGTCAACCTCGATATGGACCACGTCGACCGCGTGCTCGAGGCGGCGTCCCGCTGCGAGCGCACGGTGACGTTCTCGCTGACCGATGGACGCGCCGACGTGCGTGCGTTGGCCATTCGCAACGGCGATTGCGGCGTGATCGCCACGGTCCGCACGCCGCGCTTTACGCGTGACATCGTGATCCCCACGCCCGTCAAGTTCAACGTGTCCAATGCGCTTGCCGCTATTGCCTGCGCCGAGGCCCTCGGCATTTCCGAAGAGGGCATCGTCCATGGCTTTGAGGGCGTCTTTGTTCCCGGTCGCATGGAGCTCTATCCGTCTGCATCGGGCAAGATTTTGGGCGTCGTTGACTATGCGCACAACGGCATGAGCCTCGAGACGCTTTTGCGCGACCTGCGCGAGAACTATCCCGAGCGCGAGCTGGCGGTTGTCTTTGGTGCAACGGGAGGCAAGGGTGTCGATCGCCGTACTACGATGGGTATCGCTGCCGGCAAGTACGCCGATCGCATCGTGATTACCGAGGATGACCCGGGCCCCGAGGACGTTGAGGACATCTGCGCCGAGATCGCGCGCAATGTCCAGGCGCAGGGAAACGATAGCTGGCAGATCGTGTGCGACCGCGCCGCCGCTATCGAGACGGCCGTGCGCGAGACCGACCGCCCCGCTGTGGTTATCGTGACCGGCAAGGGCGAGGAGGAGTGCATGCTGCGCAAGAACGGACCCGAGCCCTGCGAGCGTGATGGCTCGGTTCTCAAACGCATCCTTGCGGCGTACGACGCCTAAGCGCCGTTGCCTTTAGGATGGCGTTTGCGGATCCTCGACGCCCGATGATGCGGTGCCTCTCAAGCGTGTTCACCTTAGGGAAAACGCGGTACCAAGATTAAGCCTCTTCTACGTAATAAATGGAGTGACCATGTCCCACAACACCCTGCCGACCGTTGCCGAGCTTTCGGGCGAGATGCGCGAGCGCCTTGCCAAGGTCAAGTACGTCTTTACCGATCTGGACGCCACGATGCTCGCGCCCGGCTCGTGCGTGCTGCGCGACAACGACGGCAATCCCTCGACCAAGCTCGTCGAGGCCGTCGTGGCGCTTGCCCGCGCTGGCATCCAGGTAATTCCCACCTCGGGTCGCAACCGCACCATGATCCACGAAGATGCCCGCGTGCTCGGCCTCAACTCCTACATTGGCGAGATGGGTGGCCTGGTCATGTACGACCTCAAGGCCAACGACTGGGAGTATCTGACCGGCGACATGCCTTACGACCCCGCCTGCGGCCTTACGCCGCACCAGGTGATTGAGCAGACCGGCGTGTGCGAGAAGATTCTCGCTCGCTGGCCGCACAAGATCGAGTACCACAACGACATGTCGACTGGCTATAAGTACCGCGAGGTCACCGTCGGCATGCGCGGCGATATTCCCGATGACGAGGCGCAGGCCATCCTCGACGAGGCCGGCTGCGGTCTGGTCTGGGCCTGCAACGGCCACTTGACTCATCTGTCCAAGCCGACGACCCTCGAGCTCGATCGCGTCGAGGACGGTCGTGCCTTTAACATCAATCCGTCGGGTCTCGACAAGGGCGTGGCGGTCGCGCGTTTCTGCGAGCATCTGGGCATCGAGCGCGACGAGACGCTGGCACTCGGCGATTCCGAGTCTGATTTCTACATGGCCGACCACGTGGGCACGTTCTGCCTGGTCGAGAACGGTCTGACCAGCGCCGGCGCGTCCGAGTTTCTTGCGTCCTGCGATAACGCCTTTGTCACGCGCGGCAGGATCGTTGACGGCTGGGCGGCGACGGCGGAGCTGCTCGTCGCGGCCCGTTCATAGCGCAGTGCCGTTACGCTTGGCCATATCTTTTCGAGAGAGAATCTGGTGAGGTAATGTCCGATATCGAGAATCTGGCCGGTGATACGCGCCCCATCGGCGTGTTCGACTCGGGCCTGGGCGGCTTGACGGTTGCGCGCGCGATTGCGACGGCGCTTCCGCACGAGTCCGTCTACTACTTTGGCGATACCAAGCGCTGCCCTTACGGCACCCGCACCGAGGACGAGGTACGCTCGTTTGCGCTACAGGCGGGGCGCTGGCTTTCGAGACACGACGTCAAGATCATGGTCATCGCCTGCAATACGGCGACGGCAGCGGCGCTTCGCCTGGCTCAGCAGGTGCTCGATGTCCCCGTGATTGGCGTAATCGCGCCGGGCGCGCGTGCCGCCATCAACAGCACCCGCACGCGCCGTGTGGGCGTGCTCGCCACCAACCTCACCATCCGCTCGGGCGCCTACACGCGCGCCATCCAGGACTTGGATGCCGGCGTGGACGTGTATGGCTGCCCTGCCTCGAGCTTTGTCGAGGTTGTCGAGCACGAGCTCGCCTCGGGCGCGCATCTGCAGGAGCAGTGGCTCGAGAACGAGGATATTTTTGATACGCCAGCCGTTCGCGCGCTGGTCAACGCCACAGTCGAGCCACTGCACGATCGTGGCATCGATACCGTGGTGCTCGGCTGTACGCACTTTCCGTTGCTGGTGGGCCCCATCCGTCATGCGTTGGGGCCCGGGGTGCGCGTGGTGAGCTCCGCCGAGGAGACCACCCGAGAGCTGACCGATATCCTCACGCGCCGTGAGCAGCTGGCGGGCAACACCGCCGAGCCGCAGCATCGCTTTGCCACCACGTCCGACAACATTGCCGAGTTTGCGGTGGCGGGCAGCTTTATCTTTGGCCAGCCGCTCAAAAGCATCGAGCATGTCGATATCGACGAACTCGGTTAGGCACGCAATGTCGCCGGAGTCTTCGCCACATCTTTTGCCGAAAGGATAGTTCCATGGAATATATGCAGGTCAACCGCGCCAACGGCCGCGCCGCAAACGAGCTGCGTCCCGTTAAGCTCACTCGCGGCGTCATGAAGCACGCCCACGGCTCGTGCCTGGCAGAGTTTGGCGACACGCGCGTGCTGTGCGCCGCCACCATCGAGGAGGGCGTTCCGGGCTGGCGCAAGGGCGCCAAGGCCGGTTGGGTAACGGCGGAATATGCGATGCTGCCGGCGTCGACCGGCAAGCGCTGCAAGCGCGAACATGCCAACCGCAAGGGCCGTTCCATGGAGATCGAGCGCTTGATCGGCCGCAGCCTGCGCACCGTCGTCAACATGAAAGCGCTCGGCGAGTACACCGTTACCGTTGACTGCGATGTGATCCAGGCCGATGGCGGCACGCGTACGGCGAGCATCACCGGCGCCTGGGTGGCGCTGCACGACGCCCTTGCCATGTGGGTCGAGGCGGGCAAGCTCGAGCGCATTCCGCTTACCGGTCAGGTTGCCGCTATTTCCATGGGCGTCGTCGACGGCAACACCCTGCTCGACTTGGATTATTCCGAGGACAGCCACGCCGAGGTCGACATGAACCTCGTCGCCACCGACTCCGGCGAGATGATCGAGCTCCAGGGTACCGGCGAGCAGGCGCCCTTCGACCGCAAGCGTCTCAACGCCCTGCTCGATCTGGGCGACAAGGGCATCGCCGAGCTCATCGAGCTTCAGCGTCAAGCCCTCGCCTAACCTGCCAAAAGGGGATGTTGATTTTGGCAGGTTTAATCTGCGAAAACGCCGAAGTATAAGACTGCCGTTGATTGAGAGGGGAGAGGCCGAGGCCCTCGTCGTCCTCTACACGGCATTGCTATAAGAGACAAGGAGGCCAGCTATGGCACTTGAGAAGATTGACATCGACACCCTCGACCCGGCGGCGACCATTGTTGTGGCCACGGGTAACGCCCATAAGCTCACCGAGATCGAGGCCATTTTGGGCAAGGTCATGCCCGAGGTGCGCTTTGTGGCGCTCGGCCAGCTGGGCGATTTTGAGGACCCCGAGGAAAACGGCACGACGTTTTTGGAGAACGCCATCATCAAGGCGCAGGCTGCGGTCGAGGAGACGGGCCTTATGGCCATCGCCGACGATTCCGGCTTGGTCGTCGACGCGCTGGACGGTGAGCCGGGTGTGTATAGCGCGCGTTATGCGGGCGTACACGGCGATGATGCCGCCAACAATGCCAAACTTCTCGTTAATCTGGAAGGCGTGGCAGACGAGGATCGCACCGCACGCTTTATGAGCGTCGTTGCGCTCATCGACCAAGACGGCCTGGTCACCTATGGCGAGGGCGCCTGCGAGGGCGTTATCGCACACGAGGGCCGCGGCGACCACGGCTTTGGCTACGACCCGCTGTTCCTGCCGGTCGATACGCCGGGCAAGACTATGGCCGAGCTCACAGCGGACGAGAAGAACGCCATCAGCCATCGTTTCCATGCACTCGAGCACCTGTCCGCCAAACTCACGGGCGAGGAGTAGGCCGTGCGTGCGGTGGTGCAGCGCGTGCTCAACGCCGGTGTGACGGTCGACGGCGAGTGCGTAGGCCGCATTGGGCGCGGCTATCTGGTATTGCTGGGTGTGGGCCATGGCGATACGCGTGCCGAGGCCGATAAACTATGGGGCAAGCTCCGCGGGCTGCGTATCAACGAGGACGAGAACGGCAAGACTAACTTGGCGCTTGCCGATGTCGACGGCGAGGTGCTCGTGGTGTCGCAGTTTACGCTGTTTGCCGATTGCCGCCACGGCCGTCGTCCGTCGTTTACGGATGCTGGCGCGCCCGATATCGCCAACGAGCTTTATGAGTACTTTCTGACGCTCGTCGCCCAGGACGTCGACCACGTGGCGCACGGCATCTTTGGCGCCGACATGAAAGTCGACCTGGTCAACGACGGCCCGTTCACCATTGTCCTCGATACCGACAATCTGTAAGTAGCCTAATTAGCTACTTGCGTGGGGTTGTAACAGGGTGCTATAGTATTAGAGTTTTGTCTATCTTAGGGGTATTATCCCCTTTTTGAATTGCACCTTCTGGAGGCCCTGTTCATGGAAGAGATGGAAGTCAATTACGTCGACGACATCCACGAGAAGCTGACCGATATGGTGGGCGATCGCGTCAAGGTGAAGGCCAACATGGGCCGTACCCGCGTTGTCGAGCGCATGGGTACCATCAAGAGCGTCCACCCGGCTGTCTTTATCGTCGAGGTTGACGAGCGCCGCGGCCGCAAGTCGCGTCAGTCCTACCAGTACATCGACGTCCTTACCGGTCAGGTTGAACTGTTCGACCCCGAGAGCGGCGAGCACATCTTTACTCCGCTCGGCAACCAGCTCGAGGAGCATTAACGGTGACCGATCGGTCCCTCATCCTTACTGCGCCGGCAAAGATTAACCTCTACCTGGGGGTTCATACCGAGCGCGATGCCCGCGGCTACCACAAAGTCGATTCCCTGATGGCAGCTGTCGGCCTAGCCGATACCGTGACGGTCACGCCGGCGCAGGCGTTGACCGTCCAGACGGTTCCGGCATCAGATTTTCCCATGCAAAAGAATACTGCCTACCGCGCCGCCGTCGCCATGGCCGATCATTTCGGGCGCGAGGCAAACGTGTGCGTGACGATTGAGAAGCGCATCCCGCTGTGCGCCGGCCTGGGCGGCCCCTCGACGGATGCCGCGGCGGTTATCGTTGCCCTGGCTGAGCTGTGGGGCATCGACCGCACTGATCCTGCGCTGGACGAGATTGCGCGTGGCATCGGCGCCGACGTGCCGTTCTTTTTGCATGCGAGCCCCGCATTCTACGTGGGTGGGGGAGACGTTCTGGCAACTGAGTACCCCGCGCTTCCTGTGACGCCCGTTGTGCTGGTCAAGCCGCGGGAGGCGAGCGTTTCGACAATTGAGGCCTATCGACGTTTTGACGAGGCCCCGGTGCCCGCGACTGCGCCCGGTGCCATTGCATCGGCTCTTCGCGTGAGTGATGCGAAGATGGCGTATTCGCTCATCCATAACAACTTGGGCATCATTTCTGCTTTGATGGAGCCGCAGATCCAGGCGGTTCTCGACTGGCTGAGCGAACAGGAGGGAACCGTTGCCGTGGACGTGTGCGGGTCGGGTGCCTGCTCGTTTGCCATTTGCGACACCGCCGCCACGGCCGAAAGGCTTGCCGGGGCTGCCCAGCAAAATGGCTGGTGGTCCTGCGCGACTGAGCTTATCCCCAACACGGTTCAAATCGACGCGCCAAAGAAATAAAAATTTCTCTAGCACGCGGCGAAAAACTTTGTTACTATAGTCGAGCTAACGGGTTGTGGCTCAGTTTGGTAGAGCACTGCGTTCGGGACGCAGGGGTCGCTGGTTCAAATCCAGTCAACCCGACCAGAGCATGAGGAGGGACCGCTTCTTGCGGTCCCTTTTTTTAGCTATTGTTGTGATACCGCGATACCCGCGGTATACTCATTCGAGCTTGTCTCGCTGTTTTGTGGAGGTCTACATGTTTGGACTGAGGGCTCCTGAGCTCATCATCATTCTCGTCGTTGTCCTGATTATCTTCGGGCCCAAGAACCTGCCGAAGCTCGGCAAGTCCCTCGGCTCTACCGTCAAGAATATCCGCGAGGGTATGGAGGGCGACGATAAGGACGAGACCAAGCAGGCCGAGGACGTTGTGGTCGAGGAGTCCGAGGAGGACAAGAAGATCGCAGAGCTCGAGGCCCAGCTCGCCGCCGCCAAGAAAAAGAAGGCAGAGGACGGCGACGCGGACGCAGAGTAGTCCCATCCCTTTGGGGTGAGCACCTGACCGGCTTGCCCGCAGGCTAGCCGGTCTTTTTCGTTATGTTGACAGTTGATTGTTACATCATAGTTGGGGAGATATCCGTATGGACGCAAGCCAGATCGTACTGACCGCTGAGGGCCGCCAGAAGCTCGTCGAGGAGCTCGCTTGGCGTGAGGGCGATTACGCCAAGGAGATCGTCGAGGACATCAAGGAAGCCCGCGCGTTCGGCGACCTTTCGGAGAACTCCGAGTACGATGCCGCCAAGGACAAGCAGGCTCAGAATGCTGCTCGCATTGCCGAGATTCAGGCTATTCTCGCCAACGCTCAGGTTGCTGCCACCACGGGCGATCTGACCGTCTCCATCGGTTCCACCGTTTCGCTGATTGATCCCAACGGTGAGGTCATGGAAGTCACGCTCGTCGGTACCACCGAGACCAACTCGCTCGAGCACAAGATCTCCAACGAGTCCCCGGTCGGCCACGCCATCATCGGCCACGGCGAGGGCGACTCCGTCGAGGTCGTTACGCCTTCCGGCAAGACTCGCGTCTACACCATCGCCAAGATCGTACGCTAGACCACGGTCCCGCGTAAAGGTATGTTTTCGCTCCCTGGGACCGAATCCTGGGGAGCGTTTTAGTTTGAGGAGCTAACTTATGGCAGAGAACCAGAACGCCGCCGAGCAGGCATCGACGCTCAACGACGAGCGCGCCACGCGCCTGGCCAAGCGCGCCGCACTGTTCGAGGCGGGCCAGAACCCCTATCCCGAGCACTCCGAGATCGAGGACTACGTTGCCGACATCGAGGCTAAGTATGCCGATCTTGCCGATGGCGAAGACACCGAGGACGTCGTGAAGATCGGCGGCCGCGTGGTCGCCAAGCGTGGTCAGGGCAAGATCATGTTCATCGTCGTGCGCGACGCAACCGCCGAGATTCAGCTGTTCTGCCGCATCAACGACATGGACGAGGCAGCCTGGAATACGCTCAAGGCCCTCGACCTTGGCGATATCCTGGGTGTGACCGGTGTGGTTGTGCGCACTCAGCGCGGCCAGCTCTCCGTCGCCCCTAAGAGCGCGACCCTGCTCTCCAAGGCCGTTCGCCCGCTGCCCGAGAAGTTCCACGGTCTCTCCGACAAGGAGACCCGCTATCGTCAGCGCTACGTCGACCTGATCGCCAACGACGATGTTCGCGAGACCTTCCGCAAGCGCTCGCAGATCCTCTCCACCTTCCGTCGCTTTATGGAGTCCGACGGCTACATGGAGGTCGAGACTCCCATTCTGCAGACCATTCAGGGTGGCGCTACGGCTAAGCCGTTCATCACGCACTTTAACGCTCTCGATCAGGAGTGCTACCTGCGCATTGCTACCGAGCTGCACCTCAAGCGCTGCATCGTCGGTGGCTTTGAGCGCGTCTTCGAGATCGGTCGTATCTTCCGTAACGAGGGCATGGACCTCACCCACAACCCCGAGTTCACCACGATGGAGGCCTACCGTGCCTTCTCCGATCTCGAGGGCATGAAGGCGCTCGCCCAGGGCGTCATCAAGGCTGCCAACAAGGCCATCGGCAACCCCGAGGTCATCGAGTACCAGGGCCAGACCATCGATCTGTCCGGTGAGTGGGCAAGTCGTCCCATGACTGATATTGTCTCTGACGTGCTCGGCAAGAAGGTCACCATCGACACGCCTGTCGAGGAGCTTGCTGCCGCCGCGCGCGAGAAGGGCCTGGAGATCAAGCCCGAGTGGACTGCAGGCAAGATCATCGCCGAGATTTACGATGAGCTGGGCGAGGACACCATCGTCAACCCGACCTTCGTGTGCGATTACCCCATCGAGGTCAGCCCGCTCGCCAAGCGTTTTGAGGACGATCCGCGTCTGACCCACCGCTTTGAGCTGGTCATCGCCGGCCACGAGTACGCCAACGCATTCTCCGAGCTCAACGACCCGGTCGACCAGGCTGAGCGCTTTGCCGCCCAGATGGCCGAGAAGGCCGGCGGCGACGATGAGGCCATGGAGTATGACGAGGACTACGTGCGCGCCCTCGAGTACGGTATGCCTCCCGCGGGCGGCATTGGCATCGGTATCGACCGTGTGGTCATGCTGCTCACCAACCAGGCTTCCATCCGCGATGTCCTGCTGTTCCCGCACATGAAGCCCGAGAAGGGTTTCCAGTCCGGTGCCGCTGCCGCCAAGGCTGCCGAGGCCGGCAACGCCGCGAGCCCGTTCGTTAAGTCGCTTAAGCCCACGCTCGATTACTCCAAGATCGCCGTTGAGCCGCTGTTTGAGGAGTTCGTCGATTTCGATACCTTCTCCAAGAGCGATTTCCGCGCTGTGAAGGTCAAGGCATGCGAGGCCGTCAAGAAGTCCAAGAAGCTGCTGAACTTTACGCTCGACGACGGTACCGGTGCCGACCGCACCATCCTCTCCGGCATCCACGAATACTATGAGCCCGAGGACCTGGTCGGCAAGACCCTGCTTGCCATCACCAACCTGCCTCCGCGCAAGATGATGGGCATCCCCAGCTGCGGCATGCTCATCAGTGCCATCCACGAGGAGGAGGGTGAGGAGCGCCTCAACCTGATCCAGCTCGACGCCTCCATTCCCGCCGGCGCAAAGATGTACTAATTGGTTCCGCCGTTCTACCGAACGGCGGACCAGCCGACGCTGCGCGCCGCCCAGGGCGACAATTTGTCATTCAAAAGGCAAGGCATGACCAGAAGGTCTATGCCTTGCCTTTTTCATGCCAACTTGTTCGCCCTGGACGTCGCTCGCTGTCGTTGCCAAAACATCGGCGTTGCCGGAGTAGTCGTTGGGGACGTTCTTAAACGACTACCCAACGGCTATTGTGCACATGTCTCGCATGACAGTTGTCTCTTTTATGTTTCCTTTAGCTGTCGCTATCTAGGATGGGGGTTAGTCGGCAGGAAGGGAGCGCCTATATGGACGATGCGAGCGAGCGCGCAATCGAAGAGGACATGCTCGATCAGTTCAATTACTTTGATGATGAGGACGAGGAGCTGATCGACCGTCGCGAGCCAGCGCCGCTTGATTCCTTTGATCTGGTCGATGAAGAGACTGATGAGGTTGAGGACGAATCAACGGAGTCCCCACAGTCTTCGCGCCTTAACTCGCTGCTTTCGAGAGCCCCCATGCACCACGGCGTTCGTGCCGGCGCGCTCCATATGAAAACTGACTGGCACCAGATCGTGACGGCAGGCGATGAACTTGCCGTCGATGCGCCGCTCACCGATAAATCATCCATCGTCTGCCGCACCGGTATGCTTATGCTCGCGAGTGGAACGGGTGCCTGGCGCGTACGCGATACCATGAATCGAGTCGCCGCCGTACTCGGTGTCACCATCCATGTTGACTTAAGTCTCCTGTCGTTTGAGTGTACTTGCATCGAAGATGGCCACTGCTTTAACGAGGTCGTCAGTCTGCCGACAACCGGCGTCAACACCCATCGCATTTGGATGATGGAGAGTTTCCTCAAGGAAATCGAGACCTATGGTCGTCGCTTCACGGTGCACGAGTATCACGAGATGCTCAAGACCGTTGAGAGTTCAAAACCTGATTACGCGCCCTGGCAACAGGGCCTTGCGGCAGCCTGCGCCTGTGGCGCCTTTGTCTTTTTACTTGGTGGCGGTCCCATTGAGATGGCATGCGCGTTCGTGGGCGCGGGTGTCGGCAACTTTGCCCGCTCCCATATTCTCAAGCAAGGCCTTGGTCAGTTCAGCGCTTTGACGCTCGGTGTCGCACTGGCCTGTATCTCATATTTGCTGGCATTGCTCGGCCTCGCCCAGGTTGTTCCGGGTGCAATGTCGCACCAAGAAGGCTATATCGGCGCCATGCTCTTTGTGATTCCTGGCTTTCCGCTCATTACGGCAGGTCTCGACATCGCTAAGCTCGACATGCGAAGCGGTATCGAGCGTCTTTCGTATGCTGTGTCGATTATTGTGATGGCGACCCTCGTAGGTTGGATGGTTGCCGAGTGTGTGGGACTGGCGCCGGACGACTTTGCCCCACTGGGCCTTTCGCCGCTTGCCCTTACGCTCCTGCGCGTGGTGATGAGCTTCGTTGGCGTATTCGGCTTCTCGGTGATGTTCAACAGCCCGGTAAAGATGGCCGCGGCAGCTGGGTTGATCGGCGCCGTGTCCAATACCCTGCGTCTGACCCTTGTCGATGCGCCGACGATGATTCCCTTCCTGGGCCTCAGCACGGGAATGCCTCCCAAGGCAGCAGCGTTTATCGGCGCGCTGGTATCGGGTCTGCTGGCAAGCTTGGCCGAAGTCAAGCTCACCTACCCGCGCATCGCCCTCACGGTGCCTTCGATTGTCATTATGGTGCCCGGTCTGTATCTCTATCGCTCTATGTATTACATGTGCACCTTCGACACAGTCAATATGCTCGGCTGGTTTGTGCGCGCAGTGCTCATCGTAGCGTTTCTGCCCGTTGGGCTGGGTGTGGCGCGTACGCTCACCGACCCTCGCTGGCGCCACACCAGCTAATTGGTACAAGGGGGGACAGGTTACTTTGCACCAAATGAGTTGCGGTGAAATAGGGACTGAATTGCTGTTTAAAGGGTCAAAACAGTCCGTATTCCACTGCAACTTATGGGGTCGGGGGATTATCGGTGCCCTGCATCTTCATAAACTCAACGCTTACGAAGCGCGGGCTTTTCGTGTTAGGGTAGTTCCACCACATAAGTAGTCGCAGACGCACGTACCACGGGCGGGCGAGATGAAGTCCCAGTAACTCCATCTCGCCCGCCCGTTTTGTTGGCGGCGCCGCGACGCAACACAGAAAGGACCATGCCCTTTATGCCTATCAACAAACGAGAGAGCCTGCTGTTCACCTTTATCATGTGCTTTTGCATGGTGCTCTGGATGAGCATCTACAACGTTGCCCTACAGCACGGGGCCATCAACGGCGAGGTCATTGCCGCCGCGTGGCTCGGCTTCCCCGTTGCCTATGTCTTTGCCATGTGCTGCGACTGGTTTGTTGCCAGCCCCCTTGCCAAGGGTTTCGCTTTTAAATTCCTGGTCACGCCGGGTAAGAGCTCACCGCTTGCCATGACGCTCGCCGTCAGCTCCTGCATGGTCGTTCCCATGGTCATCATCATGTCGTTCTACGGTGCGTGCGAGGGCTTGTTCCACATGCCCGGTGGCCCGCTCGCAAACCTGCAGGTGCTGCCGATGATGTGGCTCGTCAACATTCCGCGCAACTTTATCATGGCCCTGCCCTGGAACCTGCTGGTGGCTGGTCCGGTTGCTCGCTTTATCTTCCGCCATGCCTTCCCCATGGGAACCGTCTTTGAAGAGCAGCATATGGAGCTCGTACGTATGCCGGGCGCTCCCGCTGCCATGATGCCGCCGATGACGTTGCCGAGAGCATGGACGCCGAGCCCGCCTGCTAGGCAAGAGCCTCTAACCTAGAGCGCCCGCCGCACCCGGCGATTCCTTTTTTGTAGACGTTGTCGTATGGCTGCACGCGGAAAAGGCCACAGCGGTTAACATATACTCCATATGGGTAAAGAGACCAAAGCGCCGCCACGAGTGGCGCTTTGCGTTTGAAAAACTAGCTCGTCTAAGAGGAACTAGCATGTTGGACCGTTTTACCGATCGCGCGCGCAAGGTCATGTCCATGGCCAAGCAGGAGGCGCTCGATCTTCACTCAAATAAGGTGGGTACCGAGCATCTGCTGCTCGCGCTCGCCAAGGAGGACGAGGGCATTGCCGCCGAGGCACTGCGCTCACTCGATATCTCCTACGATGACATCATGGACACGCTCAAGGAGGTCCAGACCACCGTTCCCGAGCCCAGCGAGGAGACCGAGGCCGCTAAGCTCGCCTTTACGCCGCTCGTCATCAGCGTGATGGAGCGTTCCTTCCGCGTGGCGCGCGAGAACAACCAGACCTATGTGTCGACCGAGCACCTGCTCATCGGTATCGTCGAAGAGGGCAACGGCATGGCCATGGACATTCTCATGCGCCTGGGTGTTTCGTCCGCTTCCATTAAAAAAGCCATCGAGAAGCTTACCGCCAAGGATCAAGACAAGAAGCGCCCGCTCGCCGGTGCCGGTGCCGGGCGTCCCGGTACAGGCCTGCCGTTCTTTAGCGGCTCGGACGCCTCGCAGCAAAAGGGGAGCGGCACCGACACGCTCAAGCAGTTCGCCACCAACCTTACGCAGAAGGCGCGTGACGGCGAGCTCGACCCGGTGATCGGTCGCGAAAAGGAGGTCCAGCGCATGATGGAGATCCTTTCGCGCCGCACCAAGAACAACCCGCTTATCTTGGGTGACCCCGGCGTGGGCAAGACGGCCATCGTCGAGGGCCTAGCGCAGCAGATCGCTGCCGGCAACGTGCCCGAGAACCTTATGAACCAGAACATCTGGACGCTCGACCTGCCGGGTCTTGTCGCGGGCGCCAAGTATCGCGGTGAGTTTGAGGAGCGTCTCAAGAACGTAATCCAGGAGGCAACCGAAGCCGACGACGTCATCCTGTTTATCGACGAGATGCACACCATCATCGGTGCCGGTTCTGCCGAGGGATCCATTGATGCAAGCTCCATGCTCAAGCCCGTGCTCGCGCGCGGCGCTTTCCAGATCATCGGTGCCACTACGGCCGAGGAGTTCCGCAAGTACCTCACCAAGGACCCGGCCTTCGAGCGCCGCTTCCAGACCATCGATGTTGAGGAGCCAAGCGTCGAGGACACGGTCAAGATCCTGACCGCGCTCAAGCCGCGCTACGAGGAGCACCACCACGTGCGCTATACGCAGGGTGCCATCGAGGCCGCCGCGAACCTCTCCAACCGCTACATCCAGGATCGCTTCCTGCCCGATAAGGCCATCGACCTCATCGACGAGGCCGGCGCCCGCGCCCGCATTGCCGCCAACCGTGCGCCTGAGTCGGTGCGCGAGGCCGAGCATCGCGTGGAGGAGCTCAAGGCTGCCGCGCAGGAGGCCACCGAGGGCGACGACATGAACAAGGCCGCCGAGATTACCGAGCAGCAGAAGGCTGCCGAGATTGAGCTCGCCGAGGCCAAGGCAGCTTGGACGGCCGAGCTCGACGCCAGCCCGCTCACCATCGATGTCGCCCAGGTTGCCGACATCGTGTCCGTGACCTCGGGCGTGCCGGTGTCTTCGCTCACCGAGAGCGAAAGCCGTCGTCTGTTGCAGACCGAAAGCGTGCTCAAGACCCGCATTATCGGCCAGGATGAAGCTGTCGAGGCCGTGGCCAAGGCAGTGCGCCGCAGCCGCTCGCCGCTCAAGGACCCGCGTCGTCCCGGCGGCAGCTTTATCTTCTTGGGTCCTACCGGCACAGGCAAGACCGAGCTCGCCAAGACGCTCGCCGAGTATCTCTTTGGCAGCAAGGACGCGCTCATCAGCTTCGACATGTCGGAGTTTGGCAGCGAGTTCGAGGTCTCCAAGCTTATCGGTAGCCCCCCGGGCTACGTGGGCCACGACGAGGGCGGTCAGCTCACCAAGGCCGTTCGCCGTCACCCGTACTCGGTCGTGCTGTTCGACGAGATCGAGAAGGCGCACCCCGATATCTTCAACATCTTGCTGCAGGTGCTTGAGGAGGGTCGCCTGACCGATAGCCAGGGCAAGACGGTCGATTTCCGCAACACCGTGATCATCATGACGTCCAACGTGGGCGCCCGCGAGATTGCGCAGGATGCGAGCGTTGGCTTTGGCACCACCGGTGAGCAGGGTCTTACCTCGAGCGAGATTAAGGGCCGTGCGATGGGCGAACTCAAGCGCCTGTTCCGCCCCGAGCTGCTCAACCGTATCGATGACATCGTGGTGTTTCAGAAGCTTTCGGGCGAGAACCTGACCAGGATCGCTCACCTGCTGGTGGACGACTTGCGCCAGCGCCTGATTGCCAACGGCATGAACATCAAACTCACCGATGCGGCCTACGACAAGATCGTAGCCGAGGGTACCGACCTCACCAACGGCGCACGTCCGCTGCGCCGCGCCATCCAAAAGCTCATCGAGGATCCGCTGTCCGAGGAGCTGCTGGCCGGCGAGTGGGGCAGCGGCGATACCGTCCTGTGCGACGTGGCCGACGGCAAGTTCGTCTTTAGCCACGGTACGGGCGAGATCCCAGCGCCGCGTCCGGCAGGTGCGCTTGGGGGCGATACCGCTCCGGAAGCGCCGCACACCGGAAACGCCGCGCCTGTGAGCAGTGGCGTAAGCTCGGGCCCCGGCGGCATGATGCAAGCCGGTTCCGGCGCGCTGTAGGGCGTAACAAAACCTTGTGTCCACGAGGGCGTTCCAAAGGAGCGCCCTTTTTTTCTGTTGGAAAGGCCCCTCGTTCAAAGTAAATCTCATTAAACATACCAACGGCGTATGCATAAGCGTTGGTCAGGCGTTGAGGTTGGTTGAAGGGTCCAACGTCCCTTCGGCGCGGTCCGTCTACCTGCTTTATCTTAATAAAGTGGCGTTTCTCCGCCGTTAGCCGATGATGCGAGAGCGCTCGGCGTTTTCGACTGGTTTATGCAAACGAAGTCTGGGAATATACAAGGCGCATGTCTTATTGTCTAACCAGTTGCGCCAAGGAGGCACCATGGACTACAAGATCACCGGCTATGAGCCCGCCCAGCTGTTCCATTTCTTTGAGGAGGTCAGCGCGATCCCCCGTGGGTCTGGCAACGAGAAGGGCATCAGCGATTTCCTGGTTGCGTTTGCCAAGGAGCGCGGCCTCGATGTGTACCAGGACGAGGTCTACAACGTCATCATTCGCAAGCCCGCATCTGCCGGTGCCGAGAATGCCCCGACCGTGATGCTGCAGGGCCACATCGATATGGTGTGCGACAAATTGGGCTCCGTTGAGCACGACTTTACGACCGATGGTATCGACCTGCTCGTCAAGGACGGCGTTCTCACCGCTAACGGCACCACGCTGGGCGCCGACAACGGTATCGCCGTCGCTCTGATGCTCACTGTTCTCGATGACGATTCGATCGTTCACCCCGCCCTCGAGTGCGTATTCACCACCGACGAGGAGACTGGCCTGGTCGGCGCCGAGACACTCGATAAGTCCCAGATTAGCGCCCGCACCATGATCAACCTTGACTCCGAGGAAGAGGGCGTTGCCACCGTCAGCTGCGCCGGCGGCGTCGTCGTTACCTACACCTGCCCGATCGCGCGCGAGCACAAGACCGGTAGCACCCTCACGTTCGACATCTCCGGCCTGCTGGGCGGTCACTCCGGCAGCGATATCCACCTGGAGCGCGGCAACGGCAACCTCATCATGGCCCGCATCATCGACCGCCTGATGGTTGCCGGCGAGCCCGCCATCGTTAGCTTTAACGGCGGCACCAAGGACAACGCCATCAACCGTGAGTGCAAGGCTGTTCTGGTCTACGCCGACCACGCTGCCGCCGAGGCCGCGGCCCAGATCGCAAAGGGCATTATCGCCGACGTCACTGCCGAGCTCGAGGTCTTCGACCCCGGCTTTACCTGCACTGTCGAGATTGCCGACGACGCCGAGGTCGAGGCCATGGACGAGAAGTCCGCGCTTGCCCTCATCCGCGCCCTGCGTCTTGCCCCCAACGGCGTGATCCGCCGCAACGTTGCTACCGACGGCTCCGTCGAGGTTTCCTCCAACATCGGTGTGGTTGCCACTTCTGACGACGAGGTCAAGATCATGCTGTCCCCGCGCTCCTCGATCACCTCGCTGCAGAACGAGTTCAAGGACCGCCTGCAGACGCTGGCCGATGTCCTGGGCTTCGACGCCAAGTTTGAGTTCGAGTATCCCGGCTGGAGCTATGCCGAGCATTCGCCGGTCCGCGACGTCTTTGTCGAGAGCTATCGCGAGCTCTTTGGCTCCGAGCTGCGCATCGAGTCCATTCACGCCGGCCTTGAGTGCGGCCTGTTTGCCGAGGCCCTGCACGGCCTGGACGCCATCGCCGTGGGCCCGACGCTCTCCGATGTCCACACCCCGGACGAGAGCATGGAGCTCGCTTCTGCCGAGCGCTTCTACGAGCTGCTCATCGACGTCCTCAAGCGCCTTGCCGCGTAAAGGTCGCCTTGGTTAAGCCGCTCTAAAACGGCTGGCTATGAAAACGGCCGCCTGGCGTAATGCCGGGCGGCCGTTATTCGTTACAGTGCGAGGATCCCAAGGTGCTCAAGTAGGATCTTAAGCCCGATGAGGACGAGTACGACGCCACCCACGATGGTGGCGGGTTTTTCGTAGCACGCGCCAAAGGTGTGGCCGATCGCTACGCCGGCGACGGAGAAGATAAACGTTGTGACGCCGATAAGTGATACAGAGGGCACGATATCGACCGAGAGCGCGGCAAACGAGATGCCCACGGCGAGCGCGTCAATCGAGGTGGCGATGGCAAGGATTAGGTACTCGCCCAGGTCGATCTTTTCGGCATCCTTGCCGTCGCCTTCGTCCTCATCCTCGTCTTCGGTAAAGGTTTCCCACAGCATCTTGCCGCCGATAAAGGCCAAAAGGATAAAGGCGATCCAATGGTCGATGGGACCGATGATGCCCATGAACTGGCTGCCGAGTGCCCAACCGATTACGGGCATGCCGGCCTGAAAGCCGCCAAAGAACAGGCCGAGCACAACGGCGACTTTAAGGTTGATCTTTTTCATGCCGAGACCCTTGCAGATGGAAACGGCAAAGGCGTCCATCGAAAGGCCAACGGCGAGCAACACGAGCTCTGCGAGTCCCATAGTCTGGCCCCCTCTCTGCGGGCGAACCCGATTACACGACCACTCCCTCATTTATATGAGACCCGATGCTACCACATGAGCAGCCAAAAGAGCCCCGTCCCAAATGAGCTACCTAAGCGGTGTTCGCTCATTCTGTAAGCATCGGAATTTGCGGGCGTCACAGGGGCAAACCGTGAGAAACTTATTGACGTTTATGGAGCGTATACGATGGGAGCGATGCCTTGGATAAGAACGAGCTGCAAAAGCGTATGGAACAGGCCATCCGCCTGACTGCCCCCGGCCAGCCGATCCGCACCGCCCTTGACATGATCATCGCCGGTCACCTGGGCGCCCTTATCTGCGTCGGCGACACCGAAAACGTGCTCGCTGCCGGTAACGACGGCTTCCCGCTCAACATTTCGTTTACCTCGAACCGCCTGTTCGAGCTTTCCAAGATGGACGGCGCCATCGTCATCGACGGCGACCTTACCCAGATCCTGCGCGCCAATTTCCACCTCAATCCCGACCCCTCGCTCGCCACGAGCGAGACGGGCATGCGTCACCGTACTGCCGCTCGCATGTCGGTGCTCACCGACGCCATCGTGATCTCGGTCTCGGCCCGTCGTGCCGTCGTCAACGTGTATGTGCACGGCAAGAGCTATGAGATTCAGCCCGTCACCACCATCATGAGCTCGGTCAACCAGCTCGTCGCTACGCTTCAGACCACCCGTCAGTCGCTCGACCGCTCCCTGCTGCGTCTGACGGCCCTCGAGCTGGACGACTACGTCACGCTCGCCGACATCACCGGCATTTTCTCGAGTTTCGAGATCATGCAGCAGGCAAAGACCGAGCTTAAGGATTGCATTGTCAAGCTGGGCAACCAGGGCAAGCTCGTGCAGATGCAGCTCGAGCAGCTCGCCGGCTCCAGCATGGATACCGAGTACGACTTGATGATTCGCGACTACGCAAGTGATTCCTCCGAGGCAAACGCCGAGAAGATCCGTGCCGAGCTTAGCCGCATGACGCCCAAGGACTTGTCCGACCCGCAGCATGTGGCGGCGGTTCTGGGTTACGACGACCTGGACGAGGACTCCGTCATGACGCCGCTGGGCCTGCGCACGCTTTCGCGCGTGTCCGTCGTGCGCGACGGCGTGGCCGAGAAGATCGTCGACGAGTATGGCTCGCTGCAGGAGCTCATGGACGACATCAGTAAGGATCCGGAGCGCCTGGGCGACTTTGGCGTTAACAACCCTGCCATTCTTGCGGACTCCCTGTACCGCATGAAGGGCACCAAACAGGGGAACGCATAATGGCGCCCGTATGCGCTGTGGTCGTTGCCGGTGGCAGCGGCCAGCGCTTTGGTAATCCCGGTGGCAAGCAGCTCGTCAATGTAGCTGGCCGTCCGCTTATGAGCTGGTCCATCCGCGCGTTTGACCGTAGCGATAAGGTCGGCCACATCGTCGTGGTTTGCCCTGCCGAGCGTCGTGCCGAGATGCGCCGCCTGGCCATCAGCCCGTATTCGTATAACACGCCCATCAGCTTCGCCGATGCCGGCGATACCCGCCAGGACTCCACTCGTGCCGGCGTGCATGCGGTGCCGGCAGGCTTTGAATACGTCGCCATTCACGACGGCGCTCGTCCGCTTATTACTACCGAGGCCATCGATCACGCTATCGACGTGCTCGTGAGTGACCGCTCGCTCGACGGTGTCGTGTGTGGCCAGCCCGCGATCGACACGCTCAAGATCGTCGATGGGGACAACATCGTCGAGACGCCGCCACGCGAACTCTATTGGGCCGCGCAGACGCCGCAGATCTTTAGTGTCGACGCCATGAAACGCGCCCATGCCTCGGCGATTGCCGAGGGCTTTATCGGTACGGACGATTCGTCACTGGTCGAGCGCATGGGTGGGCGCGTCCGCTGCGTCCAGAGCCCGCGCGACAACCTTAAGGTGACGGTGCCCGAGGACTTGCGTCCCGTAACCGCGATTTTGCTCGGGCGGATGGCCGAGAGAGAGGACCTTCCCCATGTTCAGTAACCTGCGCATTGGCCACGGCTACGACGTCCACCGTTTGGTGGAGGGGCGTCGATGTATCATCGGCGGGGTCGACATTCCCTACGAGCGCGGCCTGCTGGGCCACTCGGATGCCGATGTGCTCGCGCACGCGCTGGCCGACGCTATTCTGGGCGCCTGCCGCGGGGGAGACATTGGCAAGCTGTTCCCCGACACCGACCCCGCCTACGAGGGTGCCGACTCGATGGTGTTGCTTGCCCGCGTAATGGACTATGCGCGCGAGCTGGGCTTTGAGTTTGTCGATGCCGACTGCACCATTGCCTGCCAGCAGCCTAAGATCACCCCGCACCGCGATGCCATGCGTGCCAACTTGGCCCATGCCCTGGGCGTTGACGTCGAAAACGTGGGCGTCGCCGCCACCACGACCGAAAAGCTCGGTTGGGAAGGTCAAGGCGAGGGAATTGGCGCCTGGGCCGTCTGCCTGCTACAGAAAACCGTTAAGGAGTAACGAATGCGTATCTACAACAGCGCTACCCATAAAAAGGAAGAGTTCCAGCCCATCGAGCCCGGCAAGGTCCGTATGTACGTGTGCGGACCCACGGTTTACGACAACATCCACATCGGCAACGCCCGCACGTTCATCAGCTTCGATGTGATTCGACGCTGGCTCATCGCGAGCGGCTACGAGGTCACGTTCGCCCAGAACCTCACCGATGTCGACGACAAGATCATCAAGCGCGCCAACGAACAGGGCCGTACGGCCGCCGAGGTCGCGACGGAGTTCTCGGATAAGTTTATTGGCGTCATGCGCGCTGCCAACGTGCTCGATCCCGATGTGCGCCCCCGCGCCACCAAGGAGATCGGCCCCATGATTGCCATGATTAAGGCGCTCATCGAGCAGGGCCACGCTTACGCCGCCGATAACGGCGACGTGTACTTTTCCGTGCGCAGCGATCCCAACTACGGTCAGGTCTCGGGCCGCAACATCGACGACCTTATGGTGGGTGCGCGCATCGAGGAGAACGAGGACAAGAACGACCCGCTCGACTTTGCGCTGTGGAAAGCCGCCAAGCCCGGCGAGCCCAGCTGGCCGAGCCCCTGGGGCGAGGGCCGTCCCGGCTGGCACACCGAGTGCGCCGCCATGGTGCACCGCTACCTGGGTACCCCGATCGACATTCACGGCGGTGGCTCCGACCTTGCCTTCCCGCATCACGAGAACGAGTGCGCCCAGGCTGCCTGCGCCTGGCACCAGGGCTTCTCCAACACCTGGATGCACACGGGCATGCTGCTGGTCGACGGCGAGAAGATGTCCAAGTCGCTTGGTAACTTCTTTACGCTGGCCGAGGTGCTCGAGCAGCACTCCGCTGCCGCTCTGCGCCTGCTGATGCTGCAGACGAGCTATCGCTCGCCGCTCGACTTCTCCTGGGAGCGCCTGGAGGGTGCCGAGAATTCGCTCACGCGTATCGCCGGTACGGTCGAGAACCTGCGCTGGGCCGCGAACCATGCGACGGCCGATGCCGATGAGGCAGCATCTGAGGCGTTTGCCGCCAAGGCTGCCGAGACCCGTGCCACCTTTAAGGAGTGCATGGACGACGACTTTAACACCGCCGGTGCCATGGGCGCCGTCTTTGGTTTTGTCACCGAGTGCAATCAGTATCTGGAGCAGGCGGGCGACGCTGCCGACAAGGCCGCGGCTCTTGCTGCCGCCGATACGCTGGTCGAGCTGCTCGATACGTTTGGCGTTGAGCTTCCCGAGCCCAAGGTCGAGCTGCCGCTGGGCCTTTTGGGCGTTGCTGCCGGCTTGGTTGCCTACACTGGTGACGACGTGGACGAGGCCGCTGCCAAGATTCTCGAGGCTCGCGCCGAGGCCCGTGCCGCCAAGAACTGGGACTTGGCAGACGCCATCCGCGATCAGCTCAAGGACTTGGGCCTAACGATTGAAGATACCGCCGCCGGCACCCGTATCAAATCCCTCTAACCCCTGCGGGTTTCCCAAGCACCCGACCGCCCGAGCCACGGCACCTTGCCTTTCAATCGTCGGGCATGGCCCCAAGGTCTATGCCCTCCTCTTTCAAGGCAATCTGCCGCACCTCGGGCGGTCGGTCTATTTGTTTCGTTTGATAGTTGTATTTAGGAGGCCGTCCTATGGCCGACAATCGCAAGCGCGCGCCTCGTGGCGGCAAGCAGGCCGCTTCTGGCTCGCGTCCGATTCGCCGAAATGACCGCGCTGCCGCTTCCAAGGGCCAGCGCGATCGCACCCAAGCTGCGCGTCCGCAGCGCGATCGCAACCGCGACGCTGTCCAGGCTCCCAAGGGCGAGTTTATCGAAGGCCGTCGTGCTGCCGTCGAGGCGCTGCGCACCGGTTTTCCCATCAAGTGCGCGCTCATTGCCGAGGGCGGGGAGCGCGATGCCGCCCTGTCTCGTCTGGTCGATGACCTCAACGCCGCGGGTGTCCGCATTAAGTATGTGCCGCGCGCGCAGCTCGATGCGCTGTCGAGCCACGGCGCTCACCAGGGTATTGCGCTCGAGGTGGGCAACTTCCCTTATGCGGATGTCGCCGATATCCTCGACCGTGCAGGCGAGGGTCCGGCACTTGTCGTGGTGCTCGACCACGTGACCGACGACGGTAACTTTGGCGCTATCGTGCGCTCCGCCGAGGTCGTGGGCGCGGCGGGCGTCATTATTGCCAACAAGCGCGCTGCCGGCGTGACCGTGGGCAGCTACAAGACCTCAGCCGGCGCCGTCATGCATCTGCCTATCGCGCAGGTCCCCAACATTGCCCGTGCGCTCGACGATCTTAAGACCGCTGGCTTTTGGGTGGGCGGCGCCTCCGAGCACGCCGAGGGCAGTTGCTGGGATGCTCCCTTCGAGGGCCGCGTGGCGCTTGTCATGGGCTCCGAGGGCGACGGCATCTCGCGCCTGGTGCTCGAGAAATGCGACTTTTTAACCAAGCTTCCTCAGCGTGGCATGACCGAGAGCCTCAACGTTGCCCAGGCAACGACGGCACTGTGCTTTGAGTGGCTACGTCGCAACGCCGGCGAGCTCATGGGGGAGGAGTAGCGCATGTCCAAGAAGAACCGCGCCAAGTCTAAGGCTAAGCGCTTTGGCGAAGGCTCGGCCAAGCCGATTGTCTCGGCCGCGACCTACGGCGTGGGCGGCAATGCGTTTGCGCAGGCCATCGCCGACCCGGTCTCCACGGTGCACTCCAATAAGCCCGAGCTGCTGGTGGTCGACGGCTACAACGTGATCCACTGCACGCCGCGTTACGAAAAGCTCGTGTACGACCATTCCGACGATCCGTATTCCAGCGACGTTCACGATATGGCGCGCACCGCCCTTATCAACGACGTCGCCGCCTTTGCCCAGGGCCGCTACGAGGCCGTAATCGTGTTTGACGGCGCTGGCAATATCTCTAGCGAGCGCCCCAACCTGCCGGCTCGCGGCGTGCGCATCGAGTTTTCGCCGACGGGTGTATCGGCCGATACCGTGGTACAAAAGCTCTGCATCGAGGCGCGCGAGGAAGGCCGCGCGTGCTCCGTGGTGTCGAGTGACGGCACAATTCAAGCCGTCGTCATGGGCAAGGGCGTTACACGTATCTCGAGCCGCATGCTGGTGGACGAGATCAAACAGATCGATAACGACGTCCGCGAGGCAGAGGAGGCTCCGCAGATCAAGATGACTCTGGGCAGTCGCCTGAGCCCCGAGGCACTGGCTAAGCTCAAGGCCCTGCGCGGGAGGTAGGTAAACCTTCTATGGGGAGCTGCTTTCTCGATTGATCAACCAACTGGTTTGTAATCAATGGGTTGCGGCTTGACATCGCCAAAACGAATAGTTTTTGGTTCTGGCGAACAGATAAAACTATTCGTTCTGACGAATAGTTTTGAGATGTGGTCGGTCAAAGGGCCTGTTGCGCCTTGTCCGCAATTCCTTTATTCTTAATTAGCTTCGCGCGAAAGCGCCAAGTGTGCCAGTGTGGCGCAACGGTAGCGCAACTGATTTGTAATCAGTGGGTTGCGGGTTCGATTCCTGTCACTGGCTCCATGAGAGTTTCGGGCTCTGTTCCCTAGTGGGACAGGGCCCGTTTCTTGTGGGCAGCTAGATTCGACTGCCCGCCGTCAGTTTAAAAGCTTTCAGGTACAAGATTCCGCCGATAACGTACATGCAGGCATCAAGTGGGTCTGAGGTACTAAACTTGAGCACCATGGGCGCAAGTACTTCCCAGCAGATTGAGCATCCCACCGATAATGCCAGACTGCTTGCAAGGTTGCATATCGGCGTTTTCCCACTCACCGCTTCGCAGAGGACGTTTACGTAGGCGGGAAAAATGATTCCTCCGCACAGATCTCCGAGCTGATAATGGGCGAAGTCGTAGGGGAGGAAAAAGTCGAAGCTCGCAATGTATCTGTTAACGAGATACACGATGCCGGCAAGCAGCGGCAGAAGATTTGCGCTGGAAATAAGCGCAGATCTGAATCGTTTAGCCACAGACCGCAAACATAGTCAGGCCAAGGCAAATGCCCAAAGCAATGATGATGATCTGGCTGCAGCCGTTACCCGAAGGGACCATGACACTCTCTTTCTCGATACATTAGTAAATTAAAGTATGCCACAGCCAGCAGCGTATTTGTTGAGCAACAACCTGTGGCTGATACCGTGTTACACGGCCTTGCGTCGGCTGAGGCATCAGCCGAATGACCTGGCACCTGTCGTGATGGTGCTCGACAATGGCGTGAGCACCGTCTACGCCCGTGACGGGCTATCGGTAGAACACACCATCTGGCTTCGAATAATGGGGGCGAGTGCGAGTATTGGCGTTCCTCGAAACGCTCGTTGCGCTCGCCGATTAATAGGCAACCCGTTGGGACTCATTACGCAGCCCGATTTAAACTGCTGACTTGGGTACCGCATGCATTTCGCATAGCCGCGGGAGGCTGCGCAACCGCCTGACGCTATTTATGAGTCATGAGCTGTTTTGGTTATGCGAGATATCGAAAGGAATTCTAGGATGGTTGTAAAACTGGAAACCGTAATAAATGCGATGGATCTTGCGGCACAGGTTCTGACCAAGGCCTCTGAAGTCATTGAGAAGGCAAAGAAGCTTGGCGTCGATCCCGATGCCGTCGGTGGTGCCGTAAAGGGTGCTGCGGATGGTGCTGCTAACGGTGCACGTGTCGTTGCCGATGGCATTGGCAAGGGGTTCGGTGTAGCGGCCGATGGCGTTGGTGCGGCAGTTGGCGCGCTGGGCGGTGCTGTGAAAGCGTTCCAGGACTCAAGAGAAGCTGCCGAGGCTCGCAAGAAGATCAACGCCGCAAGGCAGTCGATTTTCGAAAGTGCGTCGACGGCGATGCCCCTGCACAAGTTTGTCTGCCAGCAGGAAAAGGCTGCCGATGCCGCGTTTAACGGCTTTGATATGCCTGGCTGCTACCTTATCGCAAAGTATCAAAAGGGCGATCACGATAAGAACTACAGTGACTATCTGGGAATTTATGTGGGCTCAAGCGAGCACATGTCGGAGGATATCGTTTCCACGCCCACGCGCTTGGGCGATCCGGATGTCTATGCCGATTACAAGTATCGTCAAAACGTGATGCTGTTCGTGTTCCCCTGCGAGCTAAAGGACCTCGATGAACGTCGCGAACTCCTGCTGCGCTCGTTTGAAGGCAGCAGGCTCTACAACGGATCTGAGGTACTGGCTTAAGAGCTTGGTTGGGGTTGGTCGACAATCTCGATCTGTAACACGAGGACGAGCATTCAGCTCCCAGTTGTTACAGATTTAGACAGTTTGGGGGCGAGCTGGGAAGTGTCTCAATCTGTAACAACTAGGGATGCAAAACCGTTCTTGCTGTTACAGATTTAGATAAACGGGAGACCGCCAGGGAAACATCTCGATCTGTAACAAATAGGGGAGAAAATGTTCTCTAAATGTTACAGATCGAGACAAAGGCCGGACCGGTCCCGGTCATCCTGGTTGAGCGAGGATATTCGGACGCACGAGGGTCGTTGTCGAAGGACGATACCGCAAGGGTACTCCACCACACCAAAGTGTTCCCTCGGGAAATGTCGCCAGCGCAGCCAAATCCGCCGTCCTTCATATCTAAATTGAGCAAAACCGCAGGTCAAAGGTATATAGATACGCCCGGCACCGTGTATTTAGAGGTTTTCGTTGACAGCCCCCAAGGTTGCATCGTATTATCTTTTTCGTTCGCGGGGGCGGAGGCCCAAAAGACCAAAGAACCTGCGGATACTTGAACGATTGGGAGTTTGCCCGAGTGGTTAATGGGGACGGGCTGTAAACCCGTTGGCTCTGCCTACATAGGTTCGAATCCTATAGCTCCCACCCGTCAAGTGCCTGTATAGCTCAGTCGGTAGAGCACTTCGTTGGTAACGAAGAGGTCACCAGTTCAAGTCTGGTTGCAGGCTCCATCCGGCGGTGTAGCTCAGTTGGTTAGAGCACACGGTTCATACCCGTGGCGTCACTGGTTCGAATCCAGTCACCGCTACCATAGGTAACACGGTGGCTTCTCAATAGTATGTTGAGAGGCCACTATGGTATAAAGGCATAGTCCCGTCCGGGGACGACCTGTTTAGAGGAGGGCTTTATGGCCAAAGAGAAGTTTGAGCGCACTAAGCCGCATGTTAACATCGGCACCATCGGTCACGTCGACCACGGCAAGACCACGCTGACCGCTGCCATCACCAAGGTTCTCTCCGAGACCGAGGGCTGCAAGGCTGACTTCACTGCGTTCGAGAACATCGACAAGGCTCCCGAGGAGCGCGAGCGCGGCATTACGATCTCCGTCTCCCACGTCGAGTACGAGACTGCTGCCCGTCACTACGCTCACGTTGACTGCCCGGGCCACGCTGACTACGTCAAGAACATGATCTCCGGTGCTGCTCAGATGGACGGCGCTATCCTGGTCATCGCCGCTACCGACGGCCCCATGGCTCAGACCCGCGAGCACATCCTGCTCGCCCGTCAGGTCGGCGTTCCCTATATCGTCGTCTTCCTGAACAAGTGCGACATGGTCGACGATGACGAGCTCATCGACCTCGTCGAGATGGAGACCCGTGAGCTCCTTTCCGAGTACGAATTCCCCGGCGACGACATCCCCGTCATCCGTGGTTCCGCTCTGGGCGCTCTCGAGGGCGACGCCAAGTGGATGGACGCCATTCGCGAGCTCATGTCTGCCGTCGACGAGTACATCCCGACGCCTGCTCGTGACAACGACCTCCCGTTCCTGATGGCCGTTGAGGACGTTATGACCATCTCCGGCCGTGGTACCGTTGCTACCGGCCGTGTCGAGCGCGGTGAGCTCAAGCTCAACGAGCCCGTCGAGATCGTCGGCATCAAGGATACCCAGAACACCGTCGTTACCGGTATCGAGATGTTCCGTAAGTCCATGGACTTCTGCGAGGCTGGCGACAACGTCGGTCTGCTGCTCCGCGGCATCAAGCGCGAGGACATCGAGCGCGGCCAGGTTCTCTGCAAGCCCGGTTCGGTTACCCCGCACACCAAGTTCACCGGTGAGATCTACGTTCTGACCAAGGAGGAGGGCGGCCGTCACACCCCGTTCTTCGATGGTTATCGTCCTCAGTTCTACTTCCGTACCACCGACGTTACCGGTACGGTCAAGCTCCCCGAGGGCACCGAGATGGCTATGCCTGGTGACCACATCACCATCGAGGGCGACCTCATTCACCCGATCGCTATGGAGGAGGGCCTGCGCTTCGCTATCCGCGAGGGTGGCCACACCGTCGGTTCGGGCATCGTCTCCACGATCATTGAGTAAATTAGCTCTCTGATACAGCTGACTTAGAGAACCCGGCACTTATATGGGTGCCGGGTTCTTTTCTACGCTGGTCTTTTTGCCTGATGATTACGCTTAGCTCGCTCTTAAGTTGAGCGTGAGGAATCGATTAGATCTCGTTGGCTCCATTGATGTGTTCCAAATATGAATGGATCTACCGAGAACCAATTGATGCGAGGTTTTCGTTGACAGCACTTACGTAGAGCTGATAAAGTACCAACTCGTGCCCGTACGGGGCGGATATGAAAGGTTCAGGATACATGCGTACTCTAGTTACTCTTGCGTGCACTGAGTGCAAGCGCCGCAACTATACGACCACTAAGAACAAGGCGAACATGCCTGATCGTATGGAGATCAAGAAGTATTGCCCCTGGTGCCGTCACCATACGCTGCACAAAGAGACTCGCTAGTCTCTAGTCACATACGCCAGTAGTTCAATTGGTAGAGCATCGGTCTCCAAAACCGAGTGTTGAGGGTTCGAGTCCTTCCTGGCGTGCCAGTCATTATTCCGTAAGCTCCCATTTGGGGGCTTACGGTTTACTCATGTATAAGCGCATTGCGCGGAGGTAACCCAAATGGCCAACAAGAAGAACAAGAAGAAGGCACAGCAGCAGGCGCCTGCCAACAAAGCTGCCGCCAACTCCAAGGTTGAGGCCAAGAAGGCCGTTGCCAAGAAGAGCGAGAAGGCTGCGAAGTCCAAGAAGAACGAGAAGCCCGGTTTCTTCGCCCGCACCAAGAAGTATTTTGCTTCGGTGAAGTCCGAGATGAAGCGTGTCACGTGGCCCGATAAGAAGGAGCTCGTGAACTACTCGGTCGTCGTTTGCGCTTCTCTGATCGTCGTCGGCGTCGTCATCGCTCTGCTCGATGCTGGCTTTGGCGAGGCTCTTGCTCTGTTCTCTGGATTGAGGGGCTAAACCATGTCTAAGCGTTGGTACGTCGTCCACACTTACTCTGGATACGAGAACCGCGTTAAGTCCGATCTCGAGCATCGCATCGAGACCATGGGCATGCAGGATCGTATCTTTGATATTGAGATTCCTATGGAGCGCGTCACCGAGATCAAAGAGGGTGGCAAGCGCGAGACCAAGGATTCTAAGATCTTCCCGGGTTATGTCCTGGTTCGCATGGAGATGGATGACGATGCATGGACGTGTGTTCGCAACACGCCCGGCGTCACCGGTTTCCTGGGCGGCAACGGCAAGCCCGCTCCGCTTTCCCGCGACGAGTACAATAAGATGACTCGTCGTCCCGGTAAGGGCGATTCGCCCAAGCGTACGTCGGTTGATATTGAGGTTGGTACGTCCGTCCGCGTCACCGATGGCCCGCTTACCGACTTTGATGGCAAGGTCTCCGAGGTTAACGCCGAGGCAGGCAAGCTCAAGGTCACGCTGATGATCTTTGGCCGCGAGACGCCGGTCGAGCTTGACTTTAACCAGGTCGCTGTCATCGCTTAAGTTTTCGTCCGTTCGCGCGAGCGTGCTTCTTCTGTGACTGCTCATCTCAGGAGTGCTTCTAACACGTGCGTGCTTACGATATAGCAAGTACTTCACACTCGTGATTCGAAAGGAATGACCATGGCTGAGAAGAAGGTTGCCAACGTCATTAAGCTCCAGATTCCTGCTGGTGCCGCTAACCCCGCTCCTCCCGTCGGCCCCGCCCTGGGCGCTGCTGGCGTGAACATCATGCAGTTCTGCCAGGCCTTTAACGCCGAGACGCAGGACAAGAAGGGCGACATTATCCCCGTTGAGATCTCTGTCTACGAGGATAAGTCCTTCTCCTTCATCACCAAGACTCCGCCGGCGGCTCACCTCATCAAGAAGGAGCTGAACCTCAAGTCTGGTTCCGCTAAGCCCCAGGCCGACAAGGTTGGCCAGCTCTCTCAGGAGCAGCTCACCAAGATCGCCGAGATCAAGATGCCGGACCTCAATGCCAACGACATTGACGCCGCCAAGAAGATCATCGCCGGTACCGCCCGTTCCATGGGCGTCACCATCGCTGAGTAGCGTTTTTCTAGGTAACGACGGGTGCTCCGACCGGGGCGCCCGTTAAATGTGTGCAATAGGGCACACGATACGATGTGGGAGGGCTCACGCCCGTTTAACCACAGGAGGTAATGCACATGGCTAAGCATGGTAAGAGCTATAACGCCGCTGCCGAGAAGGTCGACCGCGCCACGCTCTACACCCCCCTTCAGGCTGCCAAGCTCATCAAGGAGCTCGACACCGCCAAGTTCGACGAGACCGTCGAGGCCCACTTCCGTCTGGGCATCGATACTCGTAAGGCTGATCAGAACATCCGTGGTTCCATCTCCCTGCCCCACGGCACCGGCAAGACCGTTCGTGTTGCCGTCTTCGCCGAGGGCGAGAAGGCCCGTGAGGCCGAGGCTGCCGGTGCCGACATCATCGGTTCCGACGAGCTCGTCGCCCAGATCCAGAAGGGCGAGATCAACTTCGACGCCGCTATCGCTACGCCGAACATGATGGCCAAGGTTGGCCGCATCGGTAAGATCCTTGGTCCCCGTGGCCTCATGCCGAACCCCAAGCTCGGCACCGTGACCATGGACGTCGCCAAGATGGTCTCCGAGCTCAAGGCCGGCCGCGTTGAGTATCGCGCCGACCGTTATGGCATCTGCCACGTGCCCCTGGGCAAGAAGTCCTTCTCTGAGCAGCAGCTCGTTGAGAACTACGCTGCCCTGTACACCGAGATCCTGCGCGTCAAGCCCTCTTCTGCTAAGGGCAAGTACGTCAAGTCCATCTCTGTGTCTTCCACCATGGGCCCTGGCGTCAAGGTCGATCCCGCTGTCCAGCGTGACTTCCTGGCTGAGTAACTTCTAGTTACTGCCTGAGCAAAGCAAGCATTGCTAAAGGAACCCGGTTCTGTCTCGTGCAGGACCGGGTTCCTTGCTGTTTCGGGCCAAAACCAACACGAAGGAGATAGGCGCCTTTGTGGTGGTTTTGGTTCAAAATCCCCGTTGCGCGTCGTTTTGCCTGTGTTACACTTTAGCCCAATGTAGTGAATACCCGAGGCCGAAAGGAGCCAGACATGTTCTATAACAAACAGCAGCTCCTAGGCCTAGCGCTACTAGATTAGATAGCGCGCTAGGGTTGTAATTTCGCTATAACGATTAGTTGTACCCGGGTGCGCTATCTTCCGCCGCTTTTGGGCGTGATGAGCGACACGGGTATTATTCTATCTTGAGGCACTCCATCTCTCCTGAAAGCCAACTGTATCTTTAGCCTGTCAGGAGGAAATCATGAGCCGCAAAATCGCAATCTTTGACACAACGCTTCGTGACGGGGAGCAGTCTCCCGGCGCCAGCATGAATACCGAGGAAAAGCTCGTTATTGCACGCCAACTGGTACGTATGAATGTCGACGTGATCGAGGCGGGATTTCCTATTTCGAGCCCCGGTGATTATCGTTCCGTACAGGAGATTGGCAAGATCGCGGGTGACCGGTGCACGGTATGCGGTCTCACCCGTGCGGTCGATAAGGATATCGAAGTAGCTGCAGACGCCCTCAAGACGGCTCAGAGGCCCCGCATCCATACCGGTCTGGGTGTGAGCCCCAGCCATCTGCGTGACAAGCTCCATATGACCGAGGATGAGGCTATCGAGCGCGCTATTCACGCCGTAAAGCTCGCTCGTAAGTTTGTCGACGATGTCGAGTTTTATGCCGAGGATGCGGGCCGCTCCGATCAGGAGTTCCTGGTCCGCATTATCGAGGCAGCGATCAAGGCCGGCGCTACGGTCGTGAATATTCCGGACACCACGGGCTATAACATGCCCTGGGAGTTTGGCGCCCGTATTCGCGATCTGCGCGAGCGCGTGGCCGGCATCGAGGACGTTACGATTTCGGTCCACACGCATAACGATCTGGGCATGGCCACAGCCCTTGCACTCGAGGCCGTCCGCAATGGCGCGACGCAGATCGAGTGCACCATCAACGGCTTGGGCGAGCGCGCGGGCAACACGGCGCTCGAGGAGGTCGTCATGGCCATGAGGATGCACGAGCAGGATCTGGATGCACATACCGATATCGTGACGACCGAGCTCACGCGCGCATCTAAGCTCGTCAGCTCAATCACTGGCATTAATGTGCAGCCCAACAAGTCCATTGTGGGCGCTAATGCGTTTGCCCACAGCTCGGGTATTCACCAGGATGGCGTGCTCAAGGCGCGTGACACCTACGAGATTATCGATCCCAAGGACGTGGGTGCAGCGGGATCCGAGATTATCCTTTCGGCACGTTCGGGCCATGCGGCGCTGCGCCATCGTCTCGCCGAGCTGGGTTATACGTTTGGCGATGAGGAATTCGAGTCGATCTATCAGCGCTTCTTGGAGATTGCAGATCAAAAGAAAGAGGTCTTTGACGAGGATCTGGAGTCGATGATTCAGGAGCGCCAGCGCGAGGTCAAGGCGATCTACACCCTCGACGCGCTCCAGGTTTCCTGCGGCGACCCGCTTATTCCTACGGCCACGGCAACCATCACGGACGAGGATGGCGCGACACGGGTGGTTTGCTCGACGGGTACTGGTCCGGTTGATGCGGCCTACAAGGCGGTCGACAAGGCCATCTCTGCCCATGGCGAGCTGACGGAGTTCAACGTTAAAGCCATCACGCGTGGCATCGACGCTATCGGTGAGGTGACGGTGCGCATCACCGCCGAGGATGGAAAGATCTACACCGGCCGCGGCGCGGATACCGACATTATCGTGAGCTCGGCCAAGGCTTACATCAACGCTATTAACCGCATGATTCAGACCAACCGTTCCAAGGCGGGAAAGTAACAGGCACCAGCCGGGCATGCGCCCGTACGAGAGAGGAATCACATGGCACGTCCCATGACCGTAGCAGAGAAGATTTTGGCGGCACACGCCGGCCTGGACGAGGTAAAGCCGGGCCAGCTGGTCGAATGCGACCTGGACATCGTGCTCGCCAACGATATTACCGCACCTATCGCGATCGATGTCTTTCGCGAGCTGGGTGCCACCGAGGTGTTCGATCGCGACCGCGTTTGCCTGGTGCCCGATCACTATGCGCCCAACAAGGACATCAAGAGCGCCGAGCAGACCAAAAAGATGCGAGATTTTGCGCACGAGCAGCATGTGACGCACTATTACGAGCAAGGTTGCGCGGGCATTGAGCACGCCCTGCTGCCCGAGCGCGGCGTGGTGGTCCCGGGCGATCTGATTATCGGTGCCGACTCGCATACCTGCACGTATGGCGCCTTGGGTGCGTTTTCGACCGGTGTGGGCTCAACAGACGCCGGCGTGGGCATTGCCACGGGGCGCGCATGGTTTAAGGTGCCGCCGACGATTCGCTTTGAGATTAATGGCGAGCTTGAGGACGGCGCCACCGCCAAGGACATCATCCTGCACATTATCGGCATGATCGGCGTGGACGGTGCCCTGTACCAGGCCATGGAGTTTGCCGGCAGCACCATCGAGGGCCTGTCGATGGAAGGTCGCATGACAATTTCGAACATGGCGATCGAAGCGGGCGGCAAGGCGGGCATTATCGAGGTCGATGATGTTGCCCGCGCCTGGCTCAAGGGGCGCTGCGAACGTGATTACGTTGAGTATCACGCCGATCCAGACGCCGAGTATGCCCAGGTTATTGCCATTGACGCGGCCGACATTAAGCCGTGTGTATCGTGGCCGCATCTGCCCAGCAACACCCATCCGGTGTGCGAGAGCCGTCACATCATGATCGACCAGGCGGTAATCGGCTCGTGCACCAACGGACGTATCGAGGATATGCGTGCTGCGGCCGAAGTCATGCGCGGCCATAAGGTTGCCGACGGGGTGCGTTGCATCGTGATTCCGGCTACCCAGGCGGTCTTCCGCCAGTGCATGAAGGAGGGGTTGACCGACATTTTCCTAGATGCCAACTGTGTGTTCTCCACGCCCACGTGCGGTCCGTGCCTGGGTGGCTACATGGGCATCTTGGCGGCGGGGGAGCGTTGCGTTTCTACGACCAACCGCAACTTTGTCGGCCGTATGGGCGACCCCACGTCCGAGGTCTATCTGGCCTCGCCGGCCGTGGCGGCTGCTTCTGCCGTGGCGGGGCATATCTGTGCGCCGTCTGACCTGTAGGGGCTACGGGGTCCTTCGACCTTTGCTCGCTACTGCGGACAGTCCTGGCACTTTTTTGTTCGCCGAAGGCGAACGCTAACTTTCCATTAGCTTTTTTGTAGCCGAAACGCGAACGAGGGATTTGATATTTGCTTGCGTCGAGTTCCGCACGAGCCGGAGAGCACTTAATGTGCTCTCCGTGCGAGCAGGACTGTCCGAGTAAGTAAGTAAATATCAAATCCCCCGCATTCCATGTTTGAACGGAGAATGATATGAACTTTGAAGGCAAGGTATTTAGGTATGGTCGTGATGTTGATACGGATGTCATCATTCCTGCTCGGTATCTGAACTCGTCCGACCATGCGCACTTGGCGGCGCATGCTATGGAGGATATTGACCCCGCGTTTGCCTCTGCCGTGAGGCCTGGTGACATCATTGTGGCTGAGGAGAACTTTGGTTGCGGTTCTTCGCGTGAGCATGCCCCGGTTGCCATTAAGGCTGCAGGGGTGTCGTGTGTTATTGCCAAGAGCTTCGCACGCATCTTCTATCGCAATGCCATTAACGTGGGCCTGCCCATTATGGAGTGCCCCGAAGCTGTCGATGCGATTTGTGCCGGCGATACCGTGAAGGTCGATACCGATGCGGGTGTCATCACCAACGAGCGTACTGGCGAGACTTTTACAGCTGAGCCATTCCCGCCATTTATTGCCGAGATTATCGAGGCCGGCGGTTTGGTTGCGCGCATGCGTGCCAAGATTGTCGCGGCAAAGGGTCAGGAGGCGTAAGCGATTATGACGGTCAAGCTGGATAATCCGTTTGCAAACGGGCCGAGTAGCGAGAGCTGGAGCTGCAACGTGAAGAAGACCTATAAGATCTGCTGTCTTCCTGGTGACGGCATTGGGCCCGAGGTTATGGCCGAGGGTAAGAAGGTGCTGGCTGCCGTGGGCAAGCGCGCTGGCGTAGAGTTTGCCTTTGAGGATCACCTGATTGGTGGCGCGGCGATCGATGCGTGCGGCAATCCGCTGCCCGATGAAACCCTTGCGGCGGCAAAGGCGTCGGACGCCGTGCTGTTGGCATCCGTCGGTGGCCCAAAGTGGGATTCGACCGATCCAGCGGCCCCGCGCCCCGAGCAAGGCTTGCTGCGTATCCGCAAAGAACTCGGCCTCTATACCAACCTTCGCCCTGTAAAAATCTACGACGCACTTGCCAGCGCGTCGACGCTTCGTCCCGAAGTCATCAAGGGCGTTGACATGGTACTCGTCCGCGAACTTACCGGTGGCATTTACTTTGGCAAGCACGAGCGCTTTTATGACGAGGGCGGTGCGGGCACCGACGGTGTGGCTGGCCAGCGCGCGGTTGACGTAATGGAGTACCGCGAGTACGAAGTTGAGCGCATCGCCCGCCAGGCGTTCGAGGCAGCTCGCAAGCGCCGCGGCAAGGTGACAAGCGTGGACAAGCGCAATGTATTGGAGACGAGCCGCATGTGGCGTGAGGTCGTGCATCGCGTGCATGACGAGGAGTATCCAGATGTAGAGCTTGAGGACCTGCTCGTCGACAACGCCGCCATGCAGCTCATTAACCGACCGGCCGACTTTGACGTCGTAGTTACGGAGAACATGTTCGGCGACATTCTCTCCGACGAGGCGGCGCAGATTACCGGATCGCTCGGCATGCTTGCCTCGGCTTCGCTAGGCGATGGTGTGTCGCTGTTTGAGCCGAGCGCCGGCAGCGCGCCCGACATCGCGGGGCTCGGTATCGCTAACCCGCTCGCGCAGATCCTGTCGGCGGCAATGCTGCTCACGTACGCGCTCGACATGGGTGGGCAGGCTACCTGGATCGAAAATGCCGTGGCGCGTGTGCTTGACGAAGGCTGGCGTACCCGCGACATCGCCGACGCCAGCACCCCTACCGATAAGATCCTCGGCACGACCCAGATGGGCGATAAGGTCATCGCCGCGCTGTAGTGTCGAGATGTCCGGAACCGCCACAAAGGCACCTGTCCCCTTTGTGGTGGTTACCAGGGGGTTCTGGCGGTTGAGGACTCTATTGCCTCGTGGCGCTTGAGCTCGCGGCGCATGGTTTGCGAATTGAGCCAGGCTGCCTGCCAGCCACGGATGGGGTAGCGCGCCTCGTCAAGCTCAAACTGCGTATAGCCGCAGGCGTTGATAATCGTCGTCCCGCATGCGTGCTGGCGTTCGCGTTGAAAGTCGCGAACATAGCATTGGTGCACATGCCCGTGCACCATGTAGTTGGGACTCCATGTCTGGAGCGCTGTGTTAAAGCATTCGAATCCCCGATGTGGCAGATCGTCCAGATCGCCCATGCCGGCGGCGGGCGCATGGGTGAGCAAGATGTCGCAGCCGCCGACCATCCTCACTTTGCGGGACAGCTTACGCATGCGCTTGGCCATCTCGCGCTCGGTGTACATGTTAGCGCCATCTCGATAGCGCATGGAGCCGCCAAGCCCCGCAATGCGGACGCCGCGATACACGTACACGGTGTCTTCGACACAGATGCAGCCGCCCGGTGCATGACGCGCGTAGCGGTCATCGTGATTGCCACGCACGTAGATGAGCGGTCTGTTGATGACCGTGACCAAAAACTCAAGATAGTCCGGGTCCAGATCGCCAGCGGACAAAATTAGGTCGACACCCTCAAAGCGTTCCTTGCGAAAGCACTCCCACAGGCATCGCTCTTCGGTATCGGCTATGGCAAGGATTTTCATAGAGCACGGACCTTCGGCTCATCGTCGGGCTGCGGAATGGTGCCCACCACGTTGTCTGCCAGCCAGTCCATCTCGACGATTTGCGTGCTCGGCAGCGGGGGGAAGCCCTCAATCTGCACCACGCCGTCTTGGCTATGGAGCTCGCCGCCAAATGGATTGATAGAGCCCTCGACGATGCCATTGCGGAGGAGCTGAACAAGCTTGCGCGTCTGATAGGGCAGGCCCGGAGCGTAGCGAATGTCGATAACGCCCGAGCTCATGCCATACCAGTAGTTGACGGCGCGAAGCTGGCTGTCGTCACTGGTCTCATCCCAGGTGCCATGCAGTAGACTTCGCACGATAAGCTCGTAGTATCGGCCCCAGTTCCACACCGGCATGGCAATGCCGGCAACCTTGCCATCGACCAGACGGTGGAGTCCGTAGGCCGTGGGGTCTTCGAGCGACTTTGACATGTCGGCGCCGGTCATGACGCTCACACCTTCGCGGCACATGGCCTCGGCAAGGCCTCCGGCGGGCACATCGCCCCAGGTCAGGATAATTTGCGCACGGGGGTCGAGCAGCGAGGCGCCAATCGCAAAGGCATTGATCTCGCTGAGTGCACCCGAGGCGAAGACCGACGCGTGGTAACCGATGCGGTGGTTGTCCGCCATGCTGGCGGCAAGGGCGCCCAGGAGAAACTTGGCTTCGTACATCTTGCCAAAGTACGAACGGACGCTTTGGTGGGGAAGGCCGATGGAGCAGTTAAGGAACCGAACCCGGGGATACTCAACGGCAGCCCTGAGCGTGTATTCCATCAGGCGGTGCGAGGTCGAGAAGATGACGTTTGCTCCATGTTTGACAGCCGTTTCCACGGCGGCGTAGAACACGTCCGGATCGTGACAGTCCTCAAACGCCTCGGTGCGCACGATACCTCCAAAGTGCTCATCGAGATACTGACGCCCTTGGTCGTGCAGGCTGTCCCAGCTCGACGTCGCACAGGTGAATTCATGGATAAAGGCGATGCGCAGGGGGTTGGCCGCCGAATAGACGGTCTTGCCCATAAAGAAGTTGAGCATACCGGAGGTGGACTTGGCGGGCGACTCCTCCTCATCGACGTTCGGCGCTTCGACAAGATCGACCTTGTCCTCGTCACTTTTCCCGGCGATGACCAGTTCGCGCCAGATCTTGCACAGGCGGTTTACGACGATATCCGTCGGCGTATCCAGCAGGCGGTCCTGGTTGTACACATTGAGGTAGACGAGCATGGCGTCGGCGGGCGTAATGTCCAGGTGGTTGCCGCCCGCGCGAAGGTAGGCGCGCTTAAAGAGTAGGAAGGTGTGGCGCAGGTAGTCGACCTTTTTCTGGGGCCATTTTTCGATAAGGTTCTGACCGAGCATCTTGGCGAGCGTTTCGTAGCTTCCTTCGCGCGAGAACTCGATCTCGTATAGGGGGCAGACACGCCAAAACGCGCAGAACTCACCGTACAGGCGGCTTTCGACGGAATCCCATTTGCCGGGGTAGAGGCGGGTGACCTTGGCCGAAACCGTCGGGGCGTCCAGGAATTTGAGGACGCTGACGCGTTTGTTGCCTTCCTGGACATAGAACCTATGCATGAACTCGGTGACGATGATGGGGTCGCGATAGCCCTCGGTTACCTGAATGTCGTAGAGGTTGGACCACTTGCGGGCGAACTCGGTGCTAAACGGCAGCAGGGGCATAAAGTTGCATGAAAAGGCGGACTGACGGCCCTTGGTAACCGTGCCGACAACCATTTCGAGCGGAATATCCCGCAGGCCGACATTCTCTCGCTGACCTAGGGGGAGCTGGGCAACCAAACTGTCGAGGTCCGTAAGGTATGGATGCTCGCTTTGGCTAATGGCGCGTCGACGTCCTTGCTCGCCGCGCTTGCGTGCTTGACGGTAGGCCTCTTCCATAGTTTGCTCCCTTAGTCGTTTAAACAACTGTATGAACTATGGTACCACGAATGAAAACCTCCCATTTCCCGATGTCAAAGAAATGGGAGGCAGTTCACTGTCCCCTTTGTGGTGCTTTAGGCGATGATGGGAGCGATAGCGCGGATGCAGGCGTCGGCAGCGGTGAGTGTGGTGCTGTCGTCACTGACGATAAAGATGATCTTGCCCTTGATGCCAAAGTCGCCGATTTCGCTAAAGAGCACGTAGGGCTCCTGGTCAAAGCCCGAGATGGGCGAGACGGCCGTTTTGGTGGCGCTGGTCAGCTCGTCTGCCAGCGCGTCAAGGGAAGCCCATTTAGACGTATCCTTTACGACAACGGGCACGGCCACACGTCCAAAGGGCATCAGATGCACGAGCGTGTCCTTGGAGATGTTGGAGTTGGGCACAATGATGGTCTGCCCGTAGGCATCCTCGATGGTCGTGTGGCGCCAGGTGATGTCCTGGACCACGCCCGAAACGCCGCCAACCTCGATATTGTCGCCGGGCTTGATGATGCCCATAAAGGTCACCTGCATGCCGCCGATAAGGTTCGACAGCGTGTCCTGAAAGCCGAGCGAGATGGCAATGCCGCCGACGCCAAGAGCGGCGACGAGCGCGTTTGCGTTAATGCCAAAGCAGTTGTCGAGGATAAAGCTGCCGCCGATCATCCAGATGACGGCGCGCGCAATGTTGATGAAGATACTCGATGCCGGAAGCGGGTTATCGTCGCGGTTGAGCAGGTGACGCAGCGTCTTGGAAACGACTTTGGCGGCAACGGCGGTGCCTATCGCCAAGATACCAGCCCAGATGATGTTGTGGACCCACCACTGCTCAAAGAAATGAAGAATCGGCTCAAACAATTCCATGTAGGGAAAACCTCCTCATGATCGTTCAACCATGATACCCACCAAAAAGCCCGTCCGATCACAACGGACGGGCCGATAGCTTGAGATGGGGCGTCCGCGGTGGCGTAAGCTGGGGCGCCGGCGAGTACGCTGGCAAGGAGTGCGGCGGTCAAGCAAGACGAGGAAGAGATCCTCTCATGGCAGTTTCCTTAGTTCTTAACCAGTGGTCCCTGCTGACGCTGGATTATCGACATAATATGCGAAAACCGCCGCAAAGGTGCCTGTCCCTTTGCGGCGGTTTTGACGTCTGCGCAGATAAAACCTGCCAAAATCAACCTGTCCCTTTTTGGTAGGTTTAGCTCAGCAGCATGCGGTCGTTGGCGAGCTCGCCGCCCGAGACCTCCTCGAACTTCTGAAGCAAGTCGGTCACGGTGAGCGATTTCTTCTCATCGCCCGCCACGTCGTAGATTACGTGGCCCTCGTGCATCATGATCAGGCGATTGCCCAGACGGATAGCGTCGTTCATGTTATGCGTGACCATGAGCGTGGTCAGGTGGTTCTCGTCGACGATCTCCTCGGTCAGATTGAGCACCTTAGAGGCCGTCTTGGGGTCGAGTGCCGCGGTATGCTCGTCGAGCAGCAGCAGGCGCGGCTTGGTGAGCGTGGCCATGAGCAGGGTGAGTGCCTGGCGCTGGCCGCCCGAGAGCAGGCCGACCTTGGCGTTGAGGCGCGTGTCCAGACCAAGGTCCAGACGCTTGAGCAGCTTGACGTACTCGTCCTTCTCGGCCTTGGTGACGCCCCACGAAAGGCCGCGACGCTGGCCGCGACGCTTGGCGAGTGCCAGGTTCTCGGCAATTTGCATGTCGGCTGCGGTGCCGCGCATGGGGTCCTGGAACACGCGGCCCAGGTACTTGGCACGCTGCGACTCGCTCAGACGCGAGATGTCGGTGCCGTCGAGCTCGATAACGCCCGAATCGAGCGGATACACGCCGGCGATCATGTTGAGCAGCGTGGACTTGCCGGCGCCGTTGCCGCCAATCACGGTTACAAAGTCACCGTCGTTGAGGGTAAGGTCGACGCCGGTAAGAGCGCGCTTTTCGGTGACGGTGCCCTTGTTAAAGGTCTTCTTGACGTGCGAGAGCTTAAGCATCTGCCTCATCCCCCTTCGTGTAGGAGCTGCGGAGCTTATAGCGCTCCCAAACCACGGGCACGCATAGGGCCACGGCGACAATCACGGCGGAGAGCAGCTTCATGTCGTTGGCGTCCATGCCCAGCTGCAGCACGATGGCGCGGATGAGGAAGTACACTACGGAGCCAAAGACGGCGGAGGCAAGACGGACGCTAAACTGCGTGAGACCGCCGGGCAGCAGGCGGCCGAGCACCTCGCCGATAACAATGGCGGCGAGACCGATAACGATGGCGCCGGTGCCCATGCCAATGTCGGCGTACTTCTGGCTCTGGCAGATGAGCGCGCCCGAAAGGCCAATGAGGGCGTTGGAGAGCACGAGGGCGATCATCTTAGTGGAGTTGGTGTTGACGCCCAGGGCACGGATCATGTACTCGTTGTTGCCGGTGGCGCGCAGCGCCGAGCCGATCTCGGTGCCAAAGAACCAATACAGGATGGCAACGATAGCCACGGCGAGCAAGATGCCCAGGATGATGGCAACGGTGGACTGCGGCAGGCCCGTCATATTGCTGACGGCCGAGAACACGGTGCCCTTGGCAAGGATGGGCGTGTTGGATTTGCCCATGATGCGCAGGTTGATGGACCACAGGCTGATCTGGGTGAGGATTCCGGCGAGGATCGCGGGAATCTCAAAGACGGTGGTCAGAATGCCCGTGACCGCGCCCGCAATGGCGCCGGCGCACATGCCGGCCAAAACGGCGAGCAACGGGTCGGCATTGTTGTTGACGATGAGCACGGCGCAGACGCAGCCGCCGAGGGCAAAGCTGCCGTCGCAGGTCATATCGGGGATGTCGAGCAGGCGGAACGTGATAAACACGCCAAGCACCATAATGCCCCAGAGGACACCCTGCGAAACGGCGCCCTGCAATGCAATGAGCATGCTTCATACCTCCTAGGATAGGGTGGACACGTGATTTTCCATAATAGCGGTACCAATGCATAAAAGAGCAGCGGACGGACATTTTGTTTTACCAAAAACAAGCAGGGCGAACGCCGGTCTTTAGCGTTCGCCCCAATGACTCAGATATTGAATAACGCAGCTATGGCGCAAGCGCGTGCCTAGCTGCGTTACCGCGCATGGCGCTACTCGTCTAGAGCGGAAAGGTCGATGCCCAGGGCCTCGGCCATCTCGTCGTTCTTGATGACGACCAGATCCTTGCTCGGGAGGTGCTTGATCGGCATATCCTCGGGCTTGGCCTCGCCCTTCAGAATCTTAACGGCCATCTCGCCCGCGGCGTAGCCCAGGTCCTCATAGTTGATGGAAAGGGTGAACAGGCCGCCGGCCATGCACATGCCCTCCTCGCCGGTCACAAAGGGAAGCTTGTTCTCCTTGCAGATCTGACCGACCTGCGAAGCGCCCGCGGCGATAGTGTTGTCAGTGGGAGAGTAGAGCGCGTCGACCTTGCCCACGGCAGACTCGACGACGGACTGGATCTCGTTGGAGCTCGAGACGGTGAAATCGGTGTACTCCAGGCCCAGCTTGTCGAGTTCCTTCTTGGCGGCCTTGATCTGGACGTCGGAGTTGGACTCGGCGGTGCAGTAGAGCAGACCGACCTTTTTAACGTCGGGCAGGACCTTCTGCATCATCTCGAGCTGCTCGGCGACCGGGGTGAGGTCGGAGGCGCCGGTGACGTTGGTGCCGGGCTTGTCGTTGTCCTGGACCAGGCCGGAGGCGGCGTAGTCGGTGATGGCGCAGCCCACGATGGGGATATCGGCCGTGGCGCCGGCGGCAGCCTGTGCGGCAGGCGTGGCGATGGCGTAGATCAAGTTGACGTTGTCGCCCACAAACTTGTCGGCGATGGACTTACACGTGGACTGGTCGTTCTGGGCGTTCTTCTGGTCGATCTTGACCTTGAGTCCGCTCTTCTTGATGGCCTTGACAAAGCCGTCGTTGGCGGCGTCGAGCGCGGAGTGCTCAGTGAGCTGCAGAACGCCGATGGTGTAGTCGGAACCGGCGGCTGCAGAGCCGGAACCAGAGTTGCCGCCGCATCCGGCGAGCGGGGCCAGTGCGAGCAGGCCGGCGGAGACCAGAAGGCTCCTGCGGCTGATGGTGATGTCGTTCATGTCATTACCCCCAGTATAGAAATTGCTGGAAACACTGCACTCAAACAAAGTGCAAGTGGGTCTATAGTAGCGCCGATGCCCATTTTTTCAACAACCTGTCGGGTTTTTTAATACTGAACCGGATGGACGGCGGGGGATTTGGCGGGCAACGGCAAGACTTAGGCGGCGGGCGCGGGCCGCTCCCCCTCGTCCAGCGCGGCAAAGAGCTTCTTGCCGTCGAGCAGGCGCGTGCTAACGTTTCTCATGCGGCTGACCTCGACGGTGCGTAGGGTGTCGTCGGAGCCGTGCCCGTCGACGACCGTTCCCAGCAGATACGAGACACCGTCTCGCTGTTTGATGGCAAAAGGCCGAACGGTCATCCTCGTCACTTCGATCTTGTCATGTGTCGTGACGCTTGAAATGTCAAAGCTCACCGTGGTTCCGTGGTCGATGGCCCGCTCGATGAGCTCGCAGGTATCGATGCGTTTGGCGGGCGGTCGCGTGGTCTTGGCGGGTTTGCCTTCTGCGCTTGGTGCCGGCTCGGACGTATCGAGGTAGCCGCGAACGTCGGCGCTTGCCATGGCGACCAGATGGCGCGCTATGCTTTTCCTGGTCGCGATGGGTGTGGAGCGGTTGCGCATGACCATGCCATGGAGTCGAATGATTTCCTCGTCGGAGAGCGGTCGGGTGAGAAGTCGGTAACCCGCGCCGCGCTTGTACTCAATCTCGTATCCGGCATGTCGCAGGGCGGAAATCGCGGTATGGATACTGCGCCGCGCTGCCGAGATGGGCATGCGAGCGGGGTCGTCGGGATGGGCGAGACGCTCGATCAGCTCATCGGGAGGAAGCGCTTTGTCCTCACCGGTATGCTCGCTTAAGAGTTGCAGGATGCGCACAGCGCGATAGGCTGCCATGGAAGCAGCACCCCTGGTCGTGGCCTCGTAGTTCTCAACAGCGGGTTTGGCCATTGCGTTCACGTCCTTTCCGTTTTTGGGTGATGACGGTACGGAGCCTAGGACACGGGGTTTGCTGAGGGGCGCAGGGCACTCTGGGTGGTCGGTAGTCGTCGGCAAGCGGCGGATCGAGTTTTCAACAGCCCTGATCAGCTGACCAAAAGCTTGACAAAAGCCTGACGGATGCTGTTGAAAAAAGCGCCCCTCGGCTTGCCGAGAGGCGCTGGTGCGACACGCTGTAACGCGCGGGACGGAGCTGTGGCGATTAGAAATCGGCGTTGCCCACGGTGCGGGGGTGCGGAAGGACGTCGCGGATGTTGCCCACGCCGGTCAGATACATGACCAAGCGCTCGAAGCCCAGGCCGTAGCCGGCGTGTTTGCAGGAACCGTAGCGGCGCAGGTCAAGGTAGTACTTGTACTGCTCGGGGGCCATGCCCAGGTCCTTGATGCGGGCCTCGAGAAGATCCAGGCGCTCCTCGCGCTGGGAGCCGCCGATAATCTCGCCGATACCGGGAACCAGGCAGTCGGCGGCGGCGACGGTCTTGCCGTCGTCGTTCATGCGCATGTAGAAGGCCTTGATCTCGGCCGGGTAGTCGGTCACGAAGGTCGGGCGCTTAAAGTGCTCCTCGGTCAGGAAGCGCTCGTGCTCGGTCTGCAGGTCAATGCCCCAGCTGACAGGATAGTCAAACTTGTGACCGGCGGCGACGGCCTGCTCCAGGATCTCGACGGCCTCGGTGTAGGTGACGCGGGCAAAGTCGGAGTTGGCTACGTGGTTCAGGCGCTCGATCAGGCCCTTGTCCACAAACTTGTTGAGCATGTTGAGCTCGTCGGGGCAAGTGGCCATAACGTCCTTAAGAACGTACTTGAGCATGGCCTCGGCGTTATCCATGTAGTCGTTCAGGTCGGCAAAGGCCATCTCGGGCTCGATCATCCAAAACTCGGCGGCGTGGCGCGTGGTATTGGAGTTTTCGGCGCGGAAGGTGGGGCCAAAGGTGTACACGTCGCCAAAGGCCATGGCAAAGTTCTCGGCATTGAGCTGGCCGGACACGGTAAGGCTTGCATGCTTGCCAAAGAAGTCCTGGCTCCAGTCGACCTCTCCGGACTCGGTGAGAGGCGGATTTTTGGGGTCGAGCGTGGTCACGCGGAACATCTCGCCGGCGCCCTCGCAGTCACTCGTGGTGATGATGGGGGTGTTGACGTAGACAAAGCCCTGCTCCTGGAAGAAGCGGTGGATGGCGGCAGCCGCGACAGAGCGGATGCGGAACACAGCGCGGAACAGGTTGGTGCGCGGGCGCAGGTGCTGCTGGGTACGCAGGAACTCGACGGTTGCGCGCTTCTTCTGCAGCGGGTAGTCCGGGGCGCTCGTGCCCTCTACCTCGATGGAGGTGGCAGAAAGCTCGAAAGGCTGGGGCGCATCGGGGGTCAGCCTGACGGTGCCGGTGCAAATGAGTGCAGCCGAGACGTTTTGGTGGGCGATCTCGTCGTAGTTGCCGAGCGTCTCGCGGTTCATGACGACCTGCAGGTCGCGGAAGCAGCTGCCGTCGTTGAGCGTGACGAAGCCAAAGTTCTTCATGTCGCGGACGGACTTGACCCAGCCGGCGACAGTGACGGCCTTGCCGCCGAGCGACTCGGAATCGGCATAGAGCTGCGCGATTTTGGTGCGGTTCACGTATCCTCCCATAGCGGTTGAATGATAGTTATCCATACAGTTCGATATTCTAGCAGCTCGGCTCATTTGGGCTATACAGATAAGGTATTGACGGGACGGTTTTCAAACGAAAAGCGCCCGCGGCCAGATGGTCGTGGGCGCTTGGCGTGTTGCCTATTGGCTGTACGGCGCAGGACTCGTTACTTGGTCTTAGCCACCAGCAGCGGGTCGCCCAGCTTGACGAGCGGGTTGCCGCCGATAAGCGTTCCAGACTCGCCGACATGGTCGATGCTCTTAAGACGATCGAGCTCGGAGATGATGACGGTCACGATGTCCTCGTGGCCAGCGGCCTTAATGGCATCGCGGTCGAAACTGATGAGCGGCTGGCCTGCCTTGACCACATCGCCCATCTCGACAAAGCGGGCAAAACCCTTGCCGTTCATTTGTACGGTGCCCAGGCCGACATGGATGAACACGCGAAGGCCGTCCTCGGTGATCATGCCAATAGAGTGGTTGGTGACGGTGGTGGCGCCGATGCGGCCGTTAGCGGGCGCATAGATGGTGCCGGTGATGGGCTCGATGCCGTAGCCCTGGCCGAGCATACCCGAGGCGATGGTCTCGTCGGGAACCTCGTTTAGATTGACGAGTACACCGTTAACGGGAGCGTAGATGACGCCTTCGCGGGTGGCGAAGCTTGCCGCGGGCGGTACGGACGCCTCGCCCGACGAGTTGAACGTGGACTTGAGCGAATCGAGCAGACCCATAGATGCCTCCAACGTATCAAGTGCGCATGTGGCGCACGCGTAGTTTTGCCGGAAACGTTTCGTGTGTGTTTACCGGCTCGGTCAGCGTCTCTATTTTACGCTGCTCAACGACGGCCCTGAGCTGGGATTATGTGATATATCAGTTGAAGGGAACTTATTGCGGATACGTTTCGATGCCGTGCGTCCAAGTGGGGTACGCTTGAAGGCGATACATAACGTGCGCATGAATCGCGCGAAGGGAGCATATATGATCGTCGAGAGCCATGCGCTGTGGGGCGAGGAGCCGACCGAGGAATATCCGGCGACGTTTACCTATATGGGGGCCGAACCGCTGCCCGGCAAGCCCAATGGTCGTCGCCCGGCAGTGATCATCTGCGGCGGAGGCGCGTTTACGCACATCGCCCCGCATGAGCAAGATCCGGTGGCGTTTGCCTTTTTGGATCACGGGTACCAGACCTTTGTTCTCAACTATGTCACGAGTGGCACGGGTGACGTGAGCTTTCCGCACCCCCAGGCAGATCTTGCCAAGATGGTCGCCACGGTTCGTGCGAATGCCGACGAGTGGCATGTCGATCCCAAGCGCGTGTGCGTTGTGGGCTTTTCGGCGGGCGGCATGATTTGCGCCTCGCTGGCAACGCAGTGGAAGACCGGTCCCTTCGCGGCACTTGCCGGGGCGCGTCCGGACGACATTCGTCCCGATGCCGTGGTGCTGGGCTATCCATTGCTCGACTTTGCCTATGTCCGCGACATGCAGACGCGCGATCCGCGCATCGACTTGCGCGTGCCCAAGACAGGCGGCAAGACGGGGCGCGATTTGCTCAACGACTACCTGTCGATGGTGACCGGCGGCGAGGCCACCGAAGAGCACCTGGCCGATATCTGCCCTACCACGCATGTTTCGCGTCAGATGCCGCCGACCTTTGTGTGGGGCGTGTCCGATGACAAAACAGCGCCGATCGCGCAGGTCTATCCGTTTGCTCAGCGCATGGCCGAGGAGGGCGTCGCTTGCGAGATGCACGTCTTTGACCAAGGCGGTCACGGCCTTTCGCTCGGCAATGCCAATACCGCGGTCGACAACGAGGGCAAGCAGGTGGCGGTTCGCCCTTGGATTCGCCTAGCCTTCCGCTTCCTGGAGCGCCATCTGTAAGAGTAAGAGGGCCAGCCCCATCCCGTCCCTCATAACTTGCGGTGAAATAGTTCCTGTTTTTGCTGGTTAAAGCCCCAAGCAGGAACTATTCCACCGCAACTTCGTTTTGATGCCCGGGCCGGAAACCGCGTCCCAGTTTTGCCCCTCAAGGTGGGATACAGTTTCCCGCAGAGGGTCGATCGGGAAAATGCGTCCCGGTCTGAGCGACGATTCCGGGATGCATTTTCCGCAAGATGCCTCAACTGGAAAACGCATCCCGTTTCGGGCGTGAATTCCGGGATGCGATTTCCCCAAGGGGCCCCATTGGGAAGCTGCATCCCAGAATTCGCCCGGATAGTGGGACACGGTTTCCGGAAGGGTGTCGTTTGAGAAGCTGCGGCCCGGAGTCCCGCCGTTTGGTTGCTCCGCATCCTACTTATTGGCGCAAAGTAACCTGCTCCCATTGCACCAATGATCCCTTGGTGACGGAGGGAAATGAATCATTTTGAGCGGCGGTGCCAAGAATTGGTCCGCTACCGCCCGCTGCTTTCCTACCAAACGGTGAACTGGGCGTTCTCCGTGTTCCAATGGACATCGCGTACGTAATCGCGCACGCCCGCCGCGTCCCGCGCTTCGAACAGTTCAAGAATATGGGCATGTTCGGCATTGGCTTTATCGAGCAGCTTGCACGCCGTCTCTTGATCGACAGTCTCGTAATCGCGTTTGATAAAGCAGCGCTCGAGCTGCGCAATCATATCGCGTAGACGATCGTTGCCGCAGCGGTTGAAGTACGTCAGATGAAAGTCTCGCTGAATGTCGTCGTACTTTCGGATAAGACCGCCTTGGATCGCAAGGTCCATGGACCCAACCAAAAACTTCAGCTGCATGATGTCCTCTTTGGTCAGGAGGGGACAGGCGAGGTATGCCGCCTGCCCATCGAGCGGCCCCATAATCTCAAAGACTTCAACGGCGTTTTGTTGATCGAACCCACGGACACGGAATCCGCGACGGGGGAGATTGTCCAGGTAGCCATCGCTTGCCAGCTGAATGAGCGCCTCGCGAACCGGCGTGCGCGACACGCCCATGGCATCGCAGATCGCTTGCTCGCTCACGCGGTCGCCAGCCGAAAGCTCGCCGGCATCTATGCGGCTCGAAATATAGTCGTATACATGATCCTTCAAGGGTCTTCTGAGCGTTTCCATGAGCTTGTGTTCCTCAACTGTATATTTTCAAAATTAAATACGTTTCGCTTGAATAGCTCAGTTGAATTATAGAACGACCAGTTAAATCGCGCTACTTTGCGCCGATAGGTGAGAATACGCTTACCGATGAATACCTACCGTTCAGGATTGTATACAATATACAAAATAGGAAAACCGCCTTAAGATAAAGCCATCGAAAGGAAGGCGGGCGCAAAGAAGTCCCGCTCTCTGCTAAGAGATCCAAGGAGGATCATCATGACCAAGTTCAGCCACGTCATCATCCGTCGTCCCGGCAAGTCCCTGAGCAATGGCATCACGAGTGCCCCCGAGCTTGGCCAGCCCATCTACGAGCGTGCCATCGAGGAGCACTACGATTACGAGCATGCGCTCGAGCAGTGCGGCGTTGACGTGTCGGTGCTGCCGGCGCTCGAGCAGTATCCCGACAGCTGCTTTGTCGAGGATCCGGCCGTCATCACTCGCTGCGGCGCCATCATTACCAACCCCGGTGCCGACAGCCGCAACGGCGAGAAGGACGAGATCGAACCAGCCGTCCGTCGCTTCTTTGACGACGAGCATGTCAAGCACATCGTTTCTCCGGGTACGCTCGACGGCGGCGACGTCATGATGGTCGGCGACCATTTCTACGTCGGTCGCTCCGCTCGCACCAACGAAGAGGGCATCCGCCAGTTCTGTGAGATTCTCGAGGGCTGGGGTCTCGAGGGTTCCGAGGTTCCGCTGGAGGAGGTCCTACACCTCAAGACGGGCGTCAACTACATCGAGGACAACAACATGCTCGTTTCCGGTGAGTTTATCGATAAACCCGACTTTGCCCAGTACAACAAGATCGTCGTGCCCGAGGACGAGGCTTACGGCGCCAACTGCATCTGGGTCAACGGTACGGTCATCGTCGCCGAGGGCTATCCGACCGTGCTCAAGGCCGTGCAGGATCTGGGATACAAGACGCTCGTCGTCGATACCTCCGAGTATCGCAAGGTCGACGGCGGCCTTTCTTGCCTGTCGCTGCGCTTCTAACGCGATAGCTGTAACAGTCTGATGATCGCTTGACCGATGGCCCGGCACCCGATTCGGGACGTCCGGGTCATCTTTCGTTCGATCACATGATGAAGGGGGTGCACATACAATGGCCTCTAAAGTTCAAAACGACGAGATTATCGACCCTAATGGCCTCGATCTCTTTCGTCTGACCATGATGGTCATTACCGCCAGTATTTGTGGCGGTATCTTTTCGCTTGCCGGCGATATGGCAGCAGGCGGGGCAAATACCGGTGCGGTTATCGTCTCGTGGGGAATTTGCTTTATCGGCGTCTTTGCGCTGATGATGGTGTTCAACGGTTTGTCTCAGGCTCGTCCCGACCTGACCGGCGGCATCTATGCATACGCTGCGGCCGGTTTTGGCGATTACATTGGATTCAACTCCGCCTGGGGTTACTGGATCAGCGCATGTCTTTCCAACGTGAGCTTTGCGCTCTTGCTGTTTAGCGCGCTGGGCTATTTCTTCCCTGCGTTTGGCGCGGGTAACAACCTGCTTTCCATCGTCTGCGCCAGCGTGTTTTTGTGGTTCCTTACCGTCCTTGTGCTTCGTGGCGTTAAGGAGGCTGCGGGCATTAACACTATCGTCACGTTGGCGAAGCTGGTGCCGCTGGGGCTCTTTGTGCTGAGCATCGTGCTCCTGGGTAAGTTCAACGTCGATATCTTTATGGACAACTTCTGGGGAGAGCCGGCTGGTCCTGGCTTTGGCGAGCAGGTTGTCTCGACCATGATCGCCCTTGTCTGGGTCTTCACGGGCATCGAGGGCGCTGTCGTTATCTCGGGCCGTGCAAAGTACGTGCGTGACGTCGGCCGCTCGACGGCGCTCGGATTTGCGGCTGTATTTACGCTGTATCTGATCATCTCGATGCTGTCACTCGGCATTATGCCGCGCGAGGAGATGGCGCAGCTCGCAACGCCCTCCATGGCGGGAATTCTCGAGTGTGCAATCGGTCCGGTTGGCGCTGCCATCGTAAACCTTGGCGTTATCCTTTCGCTGGTCGGCGCGCTGCTGGGCTATGTCATCATTGCGTCCGAGACGCCGTTCGAGGCGGCGCGCCAGGGATCCTTCCCTCTGGCGTTTGCCAAGACGAACAAGCACGACGCCCCGGTGGTAACGGTTCTTGTGAGCTCCGGCATCACGCAGCTCTTCTTGATCGTGTCGTATGTGGCGGCGAGCACCTACCAGTTCTTCTATAGCTGCGCAGTCAACACGATTCTGGTTCCGTATGTCTGCTCGGCTGCCTATTACATGGTGATTGGCTGGAAGAACGAGCATCTGGACGGGCCGCATGCGCCAAGCGTCGGCAAAGCCCGCTTCTTCGGTACGCTCGGCTTCATCTACACATTGTTCCTGGTGTGGTCGACGGGTCTTCAGGGCGTTATGATCACGACGATTCTTTTTGCTCCGGCCATTCCCGTCTATATGTTGGGCGAGCGAGGTCGCGGTAAGCCGGTGCTTCCGCATCTGCACGACAAGCTGATCGCAGCGGTGGTCATTATCGTAGCAATCATTTCGCTGTATCTGCACTTTGCCGGCATTGCGCCGATTGTCTAGGACTTCGGTAAGCTTCATCGCTTGGTAAGCCGACTGAGGCATCGCGTGCCGGTGCCGTTCGGTAATCCATAACTGACGTGGGCCTCTGTAACGCACCTTTGTGAGCGCCCACTAAACCCGCGCAGGTGACTACGGTTGCCTGCGCGGGTTTTTGCAGTTGCGGTGAAATGCTGCCGGCAGCTGGGGACGTTCCTATTGCCGGCACTCTGGGACACTCCTTGGATGTTCCGCATACAACGGAGGAAAGCGGATGATTTTGACGAGGGGCGGGCGGCTGTTTCGGTCCTCGGGGAAACCACGTCCCGTTTCGGGCACAGATTCCGGGTCGCAGTTTCCTCGAGGGGCTCGATCGGGAAAATACGTCCCAGTCTGAGCGCCTATTCCGGGACGCAGTTTCCGCTAGAGACCTCAGTCGGAAAGCCCATCCCGTTTTAGCGTTGGGACTGCGGACAAAAAGTTGGACCGTTGAGGTCCGGAACGGAGTCCGCATGGCATACAGTAGGAGAATGGTGGAGAGGGCCAGGGCGCTTCGCGGCGCCGGGCTCACCGT